>CAZKTI010000001.1:0-983 GCA_964555725.1 uncultured Gammaproteobacteria bacterium
CTAAGAACCATGCATCAGTGCCAGCTTTCCACTCCAGTATTTGTTTCATGATGGAATCTAAAGTTTGTTTTTCTACCTTTCTACCACACTCAGGACAATGTGGCGTTCCTACTCGAGCAAACAATAAACGAAGATAATCGTAAATTTCAGTTACTGTTCCTACGGTTGAGCGTGGATTATGTGATGTTGATTTTTGGTCTATAGATATTGCAGGAGACAAGCCTTCTATGCTATCTACATCTGGCTTATCCATAAGGCCTAAAAACTGCCTTGCGTAAGCTGAAAGGCTTTCTACATACCGTCTTTGGCCTTCTGCGTAGATGGTATCAAATGCAAGACTGCTTTTTCCTGAACCTGATAACCCTGTAATAACTATTAGCTTATCTCTGGGAATATCAACAGAAATATTTTTTAAATTATGTACACGTGCACCTTTAATTGTAATTTTTTCTGCCATGTATATATACTTTGTTTAAATCAGGAAACAAGTATACACACTTTTAAAGTTTTTGGCAAGTATGACCCCCTTTTATCCTTTTTGGTTTAAGGAGTATTTTTGTGATATACTATACATACATATTTTACTAACATTAATTAAGATAAAATATTATGAGACGTTACTCAGATACACACCATAAGGCCATTTTTTTAATAGCAACATTATCTATTGCATCTATTGGTGCATCTATACTTCTAGGATATATATTTTAATCTGATATTTATTTGCCAATATTAAGTATGAACAAAAAGTATTCTCATCCACTACATGTTTTTGTATTTCTGGTAGTTATTATTTCTGCAGGGTCCCTAGGCGCTTTAACAATAATGGAAAATGTAGAGGATGCAAAAAGTGCAGGACCTGCTTTTGGCGGGACAATAACATTAGTTACACCAGCATGCACAATAATTGCTGGGGAATGCTCATGCACACTATGTGTAGATTCTTGTGTTGGAACTACAGAAGTGCAATTTGCACCTGCCCC
>CAZKTI010000001.1:993-23533 GCA_964555725.1 uncultured Gammaproteobacteria bacterium
CCCCAGGTTCAACGATAAACTTTATTTGTATTCTCCCAGCTACCAAAATACAAGGTGGCTACCCAGCTCCTGGAATGCAAATACTCGGTGAAGGTACTTCAGTTGCACAAATACAGATTGGTGTTGGCCCTTAAATATAAAGCTTAAGATACAGAAGGCGCGGGGTTCACTTTTGGCCCCGTACTTTTTATTTTCCCAAGTTTTCCTATCATTGAACCAGCATTTAAAATCTCAATATAAACTGGAAATCCTGCTCCCGTCATATGAATGATGGTACCGTTTACTTCTTTTGCATAGGAAATATCACCACTTGTTATCTCTAGTCTTGCAATATTTGATTCTGGGTCGTACTGCATATCATTATCTTAAAGTGGATACATTGTTAAAACACTTGTTACCGTGTCTATTTTTTTATATACAATTTGCCATTTTTCATTTCCAGGATTTGTCATTCCCTTTGCAAATACAAGTCCGTCCTTCTTTTCACACTCATCTGGGGTTTTTAATATCTCGGTAATATCCTCTTTTAAAATTTGTCTACCATGTTTTTGCAGGATAAAAAATTTTTCTTCTGCATGCTTTGTGTAATGAATTATCATATTGCCCCTCGCTCTTCCAAAGTTTTAAAAATTTGATCCCATACCTCTATTGGTATAGATCCCTCGAGTTTTTCTCCGTTTATAAACCAAGTTGGTGTTCCTCTAACTCCTAGTTCTATGCCTACGGCTCGATCTTTTTCAACTTCATCTTGATATCTTCTTTCTTCTAAACATGTTTCGAAAGTTTTCATATTTATTCCCGACTGTTTTGCGTAATTTAATATTGAGACTTTAGAAAGATCGTTTTGATTTTGAAACATTCTGTCGTGAAGCTGCCAAAATTTTCCTTGACTATGTGCACAGGCTCCTGCTTCCGCTGCCATGCGTGCTTCTGTGTGTATTTCATCAACAGGAAAATCTCTATAAATATATTTTATTTTTCCATCATTGTTTTCAATAAATTCTCTAATTCCTGGAAAAGATGCTTTGCAAAAAGGGCACTGAAAATCTGAAAACTCAACAATAACAAGCGATGCGTTATCATCCCCGAGCGTTGGGTCGTCCTCTGCACCTTCCAGCCATTCTGTTCCTGGTTCAACTTCTGATACAAGTTCATTTACATTTGTAATGTTCGTAAATTGCCTTTCCGCTTGGGTTAATATATTATTTAGTGCGTTTTCTGTATTTTCGAAAGATACGGTTCCATTGTTTTTTGTTATTACAGATAATAAAACAGCAACAACTATTACTGTTCCTATCAGTATTATTGGCGTTCTCCAAACACTCTTTTGCTTTGAATCTTTTTCCATACATTACATACTATACCTGTTTTTTTAATATTTTATAACTACTAAATATATGTAATAAAAAGTCTCTTATTAATATGTCCTCGGGCTTAGGGTTGACACTTTTGCACTTTTTTTCTATACTACGAAAATCATAGTTTAACTCTAATTTGAATAAATGAATATTTCAGCAGTTATAAATGCTTTACAGCTTATTGTCGCCTTACTCCTTATAGGTAGCATTCTTATGCAAAAACGAGGTAGTGGATTATCTGGTGTTTTTGGTGGGGACAGCGCTGTTTATCATACAAAACGTGGTGCAGAAAAGATTATCTTTTATGTTACCATTGGTCTTTCAGTACTCTTTTTTGTACTCGCAGCCATAAACGTCTTTCTCATAAAATAAAAATTAAACGATTGCATTTCGCATACTATGCTTGAGCGGTTATATCGTTTCGTACGCCCTTTTGTTAGGTTATTCCGAATCAGAAGGAAATCTGGTGAAGACAATAAACTTGATAAACAGTTAGTTTCATCACTCACTCGATCCAAAGTACCAACGGTGGCACAACTAAAAAAAGTCCCTGTATACCTAACCTCTGCCGAGAAGCGTGTTATTTTATTTCTCATTTTGATAATAATTTTAGCTTCCGGATGGTGGGGTTATGACTATTATAAGCATAATGTGAGTACCTCCCCTTCTACTGGTGGCGTTCTCACTGAAGCGCTCATTGGACAACCAAAGTTTATTAATCCCATTTTGGCGCAGACTAGTGACACTGACCTTGATTTGACTCGTTTAGTTTATTCGGGACTTATGAAATACGATACGGATCTTAATCTAGTTACTGACCTTGCCGAATCATATGCAGTTGATGAGGAACAAAAAGTATATACGTTTCAAATGAAAGATGGGCTTATGTGGCAAGATGGTGAACCCCTTACCGTTGATGATGTAATTTTTACTGTTCGTTCAATACAAAATTCTGAATGGCAGAGCCCTCTTCTAATAAGCTTCAAGGGGATATCAGTAGATAAAATAGATGAACGAACTGTTGCATTCAATCTACCTGAACCATTTGCACCTTTTTTAACTCTCATGACCACTGGGATTTTGCCAAAGCATGTATGGGAAGACATTCCCCCGTCATCTGCAAAATTAGCTGAACTCAATGTTAAGCCAATCGGTAGTGGAGGCTGGAAATTTAAAGAACTCGCTAAGGATAAGATGGGAAATATTCACTCATATACACTTGTTGTTAATGGGCTTTATCATGATGAAATGCCCTATATAACAGAAATGGTATTTAAGTTTTTCCCTGATTTCATAAGTGCAATTGACGCTCTTAATCAAAATCAAGTTATGAGTTTAAGCTTTCTTCCCAATGATCTCGTGCCAGCTGTGGAGGGCGAAGAAAAGTATAATTTATACGAATTAGAACTACCACAGTATTCTGCACTCTTTTTCAATCAAAAACAAAACGAACTTTTGAAAAGTAAATCCGTAAGACAAGCACTTGCCTACTCTACCGATGAAGCACGTTTAGTCTCAGAAGGATTACAAAACCATGCTATACCTATTTACTCACCGATCCTTCCAAATCAACCAGGGTACTTAGCAAGTGGCGATCCGTATGATTACAATCCAGATAAAGCACGTGAACTTTTAAAAGAGGTTGGCTGGACTATAGGCGATGATGGACTGCAAGTAAAAGATGATGAGCTTCTTGCTATTTCCATTACAACTGTTGAACATTCGGAGAATCAAATTATTGCAACACTTCTTAAAGAAATGTGGGAAGATGTTGGTATTGATGTTGCTATTAATGAAATTTCAGCAGCAGAGATACAAAGCACAATAATTCGTAATAGAGATTTTGATGTACTGCTCTATGGTGAAATTATAGGCGCTGACCCTGACCCTTTTCCTTTTTGGCATTCTAGTCAAGCAGAACACCCAGGCTTAAATCTTGCTCAGTTCATAGATGGAACCACTGACATACTTCTTGAAGAAGCTCGTCAAACAAATAATATTGAAACGCGTATTCAAAAGTATGAAGAGTTTCAAAAAATTATTGCACGAGAGCTTCCTGCAATATTTCTATACTCGCCTACCTATACGTATGTACATGACAAACGTATACAAAATTTTTCAAGCTCTGGACTCATCTTTCCTGCGGATCGCTTTAACTCACTTTCAACATGGTACTTAAAAACTAAGCGAGTAATAAATAGATAAGTATCAATTGTACATTACTTTTTCAGGTGTATACCTGATGACACTCATTATTAAATAATTAGTCAATAAATTATATATGACTCCAACACAAAAAACAGGTTTTGCACGTAAAGGTAAGGTTACTGCAAAACCGCAAAAAGCTCGCACTAGAGCACCAAAAAAATCATCTTCTAAAAAAGGTGTGCTTCGTATTATACCTTTGGGTGGATGCGAAGAGGTCGGAAGAAACATGACACTTCTTGAATACGAAGATGACATTATTATTATTGATATGGGACTCCAATTTCCTGAAGAAGGAATGCATGGAGTAGATTATATCATTCCTAATACTGAATACCTTAGAGGAAAAGAAAAAAAAGTACGTGGTGTTGTAATAACTCATGGTCATTATGACCACATTGGAGCAATACCTCACTTAATCCCTCAAATGGGTAATCCGCCAATCTATGGCTCTGCCTTAACACTTGGTATTATTGCAAAACGCCAGGAAGATTATAAGCATATTAAAGGAAAGCTTAATCTTCAGGTTGCAGATAATACAACAAAACTAACTCTTGGAAAATTCAATGTAGAATTTTTCGGAGTAAGCCATAACATTCCTGGAAGCATGGGTATTATTATTCGCACACCTATAGGTGTAATTGTGCATACAGGAGACTTCAAACTAGACTTGATGCCTTCTGGTGACACTCCAGCAGACATTGCAAAGATAGCAAAACTGCACGAAGAAAATGTTTTAGCTCTTCTTTCAGATTCAACCAATGCATCTCAACCAGGACATCAGTTTACTGAAATTGAAATTCAAGGAACTATGGAAGAGATAATTACTGCAGCAACTGGCAGACTTATTATTGGAACGTTTGCATCTCTTCTTGGAAGACTTCAGCAGATAATTTGGCTTGCTGAAAAACACGATAAGAAAATTATTGTAGAAGGCTTTTCAATGAAATCTAATATTGAAATTGCTCAGCAACTCGGTTATATGAAGGTAAAACGCGGTACTATCATTGGTATAAAAGAGATGGAAAATTATCCAAAGAACAGAATAATTATTCTCTGTACAGGTGCGCAGGGTGAAGACAGAGCCGTTCTTATGCGCGTTGCAACACAGCAGCATAGACACATTCAAATTATTCCAGGAGATACTGTTATCTTTTCTTCATCTGTTATTCCTGGAAATGAACGTTCAGTGCAAAAATTAACAGATACACTTTATAGGGAAGGTGCTGATGTTATTAATTATAAAATGATGGACGTCCATGCAGGAGGCCATGCTCGGCAGGAAGATCTTAAGCTTATGATTAAACTGGTTAACCCACAGTATCTAATACCAATTGAAGGTAATCACTCGTTTCTTAAGATTCATGCAAAGCTTGGACTTGCGCTTGGTATGAGCTCTAAAAATATCTTCGTTGCTGACAACGGACAGATAATTGAATTTACCTCACAAGGCGGAAGGTTGACCGATGAAAAGACTTCATCTGACTATATTTTTGTTGATGGACTTGGTGTCGGTGATGTTTCGCATGTTGTCTTAAAAGATAGACAGGTAATGGCAGAAGATGGGATGCTTGTTATTATTGCAACTGTTGAATCAAAAACAGGAAAACTTGTAAGTAATCCTGATATTATTTCTCGTGGTTTTATCTATATGAAAGATAATAAGAAATTAATTGAAGAGACTCGTAAAAAAACTAGAGAGCTTCTCTATGATGATGATCCTCGTTCGTCTGCTAACCAAGAGTTTCTTAAAAATAAAGTTCGTACTGAAATTGGACAGCTTCTTTACCATCGTACTAAGCGTCGTCCGATGATCCTCCCTGTAATAATCGAGGTATAGGACTTACGCACCAGCCGTCCTGTTTTGTGGCATAGCCACAAATCCGACGGCTTCTTGGCACTCTGCGCGATTTTCCTCTGCGGCTTTCCCTCACCGTATTATTAATACACTCCGGTTCAATCCTCGAGGAGAAATCACACATAGCACTCAAGTGCAAAAGTCCTTAAGTATTTTTTTTATAAGAAAATATAAACTTACTCAAAATCTAAAAGTTCTTAAACTTATTTTGACGCTCAAGTCCGTAAGTCCTTAGATAATTTTATTTCAAAAAAAAGAACTGTCAGAATTTAGGACAGTTTGGATTTTCTTCTTGAGACACGGAATGAACCGTACTAGAGGTACGGTGAAATGAGTATCGAAAGAAAAAATTCAAAATGTCCAAATAGGCAAACGGATTTGTGGCTCCGCCACAAAACAGGTTTGCCGTTCTGGAAGTTCTAGTAATACCAGATTTCGACTTGAAGTCTTCGCTTACCAAATGCCATAGCTTCCTCACGAGTAGGAAACCAAATATCTATTCGGTCACTAAATCTACTATGCATCCTATCGGTAATAATAAATGTTTCATCATCGAAATATTCAGGCACTTGAATCTGAGAATTAAAGCTAAGAAAATTTGATGCTCCAATTCCCCATCTAACATGAGTTTGGTTTGCAGTAATAAATGGCGTGTCATCAGTTTGATCAGGTGTACTTGAGTATCCTGTCATGGTTACCCATCTAATTTCGTCGGGTTCACCTTTATCTATTAACACTGTTTGAATGTTTTCTTCTACTACAATGTTTTCTGAAAGAGTCCCAGTAGCAGCATAAGCAACGTGCTGTGGGAAAACCCATGGCCAGATATATAATGTAGCAAAAATTACTACTACAATTTTCTCTGTTTTTACCTTTTTTCTTAGTATTTTTCTTATATTTTTCATAAATGTTATGTCCTCCTAATGTCACTGCTTATTTGCAGTAACCGAACACACTAGCATAAATATGCTATTTTGTCAAGAGTAATAGCAAAACAAAAATCCCAGTTTCAAGCTGGGTATAAAGACATTAACACGCGCATTTTTGGTTGTAAATATCACTACCAAACGGTATACTACTCTAATGAAAAAAGAACTAACCATTCTTTCCGGTATCAAACCTTCTGGAGAGCTTCACTTAGGAAATTACTTAGGAGCACTTCAGAATTTTTTAGAATTACAGAAAGATTACAACTGTTATTTTAGTATCGTAGACCTTCATTCGCTTACACAAACTTTCACATCGAAGGAAAAATCAAAACAAATAGTGGAAATGGCTACTGACTTTCTTGCACTGGGGCTAGATCCAAACCGCTCTACTCTTTTTATACAATCTCAGGTTCATGAGCATGCAGAACTTGCCTGGATATTCAATTGTATAACTTCATATTCAGAGCTTTTGCGAATGACACAATTCAAAGATAAATCAGAGCATGATCCAAAAAATATTAATGTTGGTCTTTTTGATTATCCTGTTTTGCAAGCTGCAGACATATTGCTGTACAAACCTGCAGGGGTGCCGGTTGGAATTGATCAAGAACAGCATTTGGAACTCACTCGCGTAATAGCGCGTACATTTAATAAAAGATTTGGAAATACTTTTCCTGTTATAAAATCTATCCCTTCTGAAATTCCTAAGGTTATGAGCCTTACACACCCTGGTAAAAAAATGTCTAAGAGTCATGGTGCTAAGAGTTACATTGCACTACATGATGAGCCAAAAGTAATACATAAAAAATTAGCAAAAGCAGTTACTGGAGATATTAACTCCCCTGGCTCACAAAATTTATTACAGCTTTTAAAAATATTTTCTCCGGGCGCGTATAGAGAATTCTCTTCTCAAAAAGAAATCTCATTTAAAGACTTAAAAGAATCTCTCGCTAATGCAATTTCTGATCACTTTTCAGAATACCGTGAAAAGAAAAAAGAACTTCTAAAAAAGCCAGATGAAGTAATCTCAATATTTGAAGATGGTGCTAAAAAAGCACGCGCGGTAGCAAAAGATACTATGAAGGAAGTAAAAAGAAAAATTGGCCTAGTTTGACTTATTTTAGGATAATAAAATATAAAATAGTTAATACTAGTAGTACTATTAGTATTTTTATACCTGGTGGCATTTCAACGTCTTGCCCTGTTTTATTATTGTGAACATTGATTGAATTTGAAGAAATTTTATTACTTTGAAAGGCTTTTTTTAACTCTGAAAAATCTTTCACCTTATGAGGTTGCTTTTGCCCTTGTTCATTTAACTCTTCAATTGTTGAAATAAATTTTTTAAATTTTGTTCCAGACAATTTTCCGGTGCCCTTTGCTTTTTGAAAAAAGCGTAGTAAAAATATTATCATAATAACAAAAAAGATGTTGTCAAAAATTATGCTTAATATTTTTTCCATAATGTTAATTACACTTTATTAAAGGGGTTTCACGCTTCGAGACAATTTGGATTTTCTTATCAAGTGGCAAAGGATACGTACTTATAGGTACGTTGACTGAAGTCACGCAGATGAAAAATGCAAAGTGTCCGAAGAGACTGACGGATTTGGGCTTTGCCCAAAACAGGTCAGTCGGCGTGGAAGCCCCATTTACTTCTTTTTCAGACCTTCAAACGCTCTTAATATTTCAAGTGGCATAGCAAATACAATTGTGTTTGATTGATCTGATGATAGATCGTTTATACTTTGAAGTGTTCTAAGATGTAATGCGCCATTAGATTCATTTAGCATTTTAGCTGCTTTTGCCATATTTGCTGCTGCCGCAACTTCACCTTCTGCTTTAATAATCACTGCTCTTTTTTCTCTTTCAGCTTCAGCTTGTTTTGCAATCGTTCGTTTCATATCTTCTGGAAGTTCAATGTGTTTTAAATCTACCGATTCAATCTTAATACCCCATGGGTCTGTTGCTTTATCTACAATATTTTTTATACGTTGAGACACATCGTCTCTATTAGTTAAAAGTTCATCTAAATGCACTTCGCCAACCACATCTCTCATTGTGGTTTGTGCTAGCTGAGAAACTGCGAAAACAAAGTTTTCAACTTTTAAGATTGCGCTTTCTGCGCTAACTACTCTGTAATATAATACTGCGTTTACATTAAGTGAAACATTATCTTTAGTGATTGCGTCTTGGTCTGGCACATCAACTGCAACCACACGAAGATCTACTTTTTGGTAACTTTGAATAATCGGAAATACCAATCGCCAACCCGGTGACATAGTATTTTTATATTTTCCTAACTGAAATTTTACGCCTCTTTCAAATTCGTTTATTTGGCGAATGCTAATAAGAATAATGAATAAAACAACTAGTATTGCTATGAGTACTGGGTTCATAAATTTAAATATATTTATTAATAATTTTTACTATATCACTTTTCTTTTCTTTTAGTAAAGTCTCCGTCTTTGCTTCAATGCTTAGCCTTACAACAGACTCTCCGGTGTTTGACTTTCTAATATTTGCATGCCAATCTGGGTATTCAACTGAAAATCCGTCTAGCGTGTCTTGCTTTCCGTCTTTAAATGCACTTTTCAATTCTTTTATTAAGGAATCGCTTTCTTTTGTAGAAAAATTTATTTCTCCTGTTATATGGTATCCACTACTTATTTCTTTTACTAAATCAGACAACTTCTTTTTTTCTTGAGATAACACTTGTAGCATAATAAGTGCTGCAAGTGCTCCAGAATCTGAAAAATAAAAATCTTTAAAATAATAGTGCCCAGATACTTCTCCACCAAAAATTATATTTTTTTTCTGCATAGTTGTTTTTATAATTGGGTGTCCCACTCGCTCACGAATACCTTCATGACCTTCGGCATTTACTGTATCTCTTACAACTTGTGATGTATTTACGGTATACAATATTTTTTGTTTTTCCTTACTTTGTTTTATCATCTCTTTTGCAATGAGAGCAATGCTAAAATCTGCTGAAACAGTATTTCCCATCTCATCAATCATAATACATCTATCTCCATCTGCATCAAAAATAAATCCAACGTCTGCACCTTCTTTTTTTACACGGTCTTCAATATCTTTTCTGTTTATTTCTTTTGCTGGGTTTGGTCCATGGTTTGGAAAACTGCCGTCAGGTTCAAAATATAATGGTATTAAATCAATGGGGATGTCTTTTACCAGATTTGTCCATATTTGACCTGTCATTCCGTTTCCTGCATCAACAACTACCTTGAGTGGCTTTATTGATTCTTTTTTCACTATTTCAAATAACTTTTCAATATAAGAATTCATTATATTTTCACGTTCTATTTCAGCGCTATCTTTTGTATCAAGTAATAATTTATCCTCTACTCCCTTTTCTATTTTTTCTAATCCAGAATCTTTACTTATTAAATGAGGTAATTTTTTTACTAATTTAAAGCCATTATATTCTTTTGGATTATGAGAAGCTGTTATCATAATTCCTGGGAGTTTTTTTGAACCGCACGCAAAATAAAACATGTCTGTGCTTACTGTTCCTATATCAATAACAGTAACCCCGTAAGAAATAAATTTTTCAGAAAGTATGCTCATTAGTTTTGGAGATGATTCACGTGCATCTCTTCCAATAATGACTTTTGTTGTAGGTGCAATAGAAAGAAAAGATGCAGGAATGTATCCTGCTATCTCATTTGTTAAATCTTTTCCGTATACTCCTCTTATGTCGTATGCGCAAAATATACTATCTTTATTTTTCATTATCCTTTTTACCAGAGTGTGCGCTATGTATAACTACAAATAAAATACCAAGGCCCCACCACATTATTAAAATACTAAGTAGTGGTCCTATAAATGGAATTATTGAAATGATTGTAATGAGGATCGCTCCTGTAAAAAATCCTGCGTCTATACTAACGTCGTCTTTTTTGGTCAGTTTCTTCAATACTCCTACACCTATGGCTATAGCCATTACTACTTTTGAAATGTATAGCGACACCATGAAAAGGGCAAGTGTTAAAAATGTGAGAGGTATTCCTATTATGGTTATTAATATTAGAAATGCTGCAATTGGAATTAAAAAGAATATTGCAAACCCATACAGCAGTGTTGCCCCTGCTTGGGAATTAAGCTTGTCATGAAAACCTTTTGAAATATTTGGAAATACACGAATAAATATAAAACCAACAACTGAGAGTGCTAAGAGTGTAAATATTTTATAAATTAATAGTCCGATTAATAAATCTTTTTTATTATCTCGTTTATCTTTTCCAACGTTATCTATTTTTTGTATAACACCTGCTACCTCTGCACCCGATAAACGTTGAATTTGTTTTACTGAAGCATACCGTACATCTCCGCCTATTCTTGAATCGCTCCCTAAAATTATTCCCCCATCACCATCTGTGTAAGCCATGACGTTACCAGCAACATTTCCATTAATATTCATAAGGCCGCCTGTTGCAAGTATATTTTTTGCTACGGATCCGTTCATCCTTAATACTCCTGTTGCTACAGTAAGGCTGTGCCCAATGACTGTATCATCCGATATAATAACCTCCCCCGAAGCGCCGAGTACGTTTCCAGAAATTTCACTATCAATTTGTAGGTTTCCTGCAAGAATTCTGATATCTCCACCCACAACACCACCTATAGTTACTTCTCCACCTGCAATGATAATGTCTCCTTCAACTACTCCCTTGATATTTGCTATACCCGCAGCTACAATAAGATCCCCTTTTATAGTACCCTGTATATCGACAGATTCAGCAAAAGCATATACATTATCATCAATAACCTCGTCACTTGCCATTACATAAATGCTGTCATTAATATGTGCAGATGCGTAAACACTTGTGACTGGTAAAATGAGAATACCAATAAATAAAAATACAAATACTATACGTAATTTCATATAATTTTATTTTACCGTAAATACAATGACCACGCAACAACTTGCTAAAAAAACTGTTAAAAAAATTCTTGTGGTAAACCCACAGACTTCTTCTGAACTTTCAAAAATAAAACGAGCACTTTCAAAAACGTGGGAACTGCCTCTTCCAACAAATCAGTCATTACTTTCAGCATACCGTGAACTTCTTAAAAATGGTGAGGTAGAGAAAAATTCATCTGTGGAACATATTCTTATAAAAAGAAAAGTGCGCACTCTCTCTGGTGTTGCTCCGGTCACTATCCTTACCAAACCATTTCCCTGTCCTGGAAAATGCGTGTACTGTCCTACTGAGCCAAACATGCCTAAGAGTTATCTTTCAAATGAGCCTGCTGCAATGCGCGCGGTACTTAATCATTTTGATGCATTTGATCAGGTTACCAATCGTTTACGCTCGCTTACTGAAAATGGCCACACCCCTGATAAAATAGATATTCTTATTTTAGGAGGTACATGGTCTAGCTATCCAAAAGATTATCAAAAAGAGTTTATTCTTGATGTGTATCGTGCTGCAAACTCTTTTGCGAGCTCGATAGATGCCTCAAAAACATTAGATGAGGCTCAGAAAAAAAATGAAACCGCTGCATATAGAATAATTGGTATTTGCATAGAGACACGCCCTGACCATGTATGTATTCCTGAAATAAAACGGTGGCGAGAGTATGGCGTAACTCGTGTTCAGCTTGGGGCTCAGCATTTGGATGACAATGTACAGCGTATTACTCAGCGAGGACACTACACAGATGCTCTTATAACTGCTACAAAAATGATAAAAGATGCCGGTTTTAAAATTGATTATCACATTATGCAAAATTTACCTGGCTCAAATCCAGAAAAAGATTTGTGGTGTGTAAAAGAAATTGTATCAAATCAAAATTTTCAACCAGATCAAGTAAAAATTTATCCTACCATTGTAAATGAGTATGCTGAACTATATGACTGGTATAAAGATGGTCGGTATGAATCCTATAGCGATGAAACGCTTGCCAATTTAATTGTTAAAATTAAACAGCTTATTCCTTATTATATACGTATCAATAGAATAGTACGTGATTTCCCTGGGGAGTCTATAATTTCTGGAAATAAAATAACAAATTTACGTGAGTATATTTCAAAAACAATGGCAGAAAATGGAATTGCATGTAAATGTATACGGTGTCGCGAATCAAAACATGAAACAGTGGATCGCAGTGATGCAACATTATTTGTAGACTCATATGATGCGTCAGATGGAAAAGAGTTTTTCATAAATTATGCATCTCCCGATAGGAGTAAGCTTTATGCTTTTTGTAGATTACGCCTTCCATCTGATAAAAATGCTGAGCATTTCTTGAAGGACTTAAAAAATGCTGCAATAATTCGAGAGATTCATACTGTTGGTAAAATTGTACCTATTAATAGTAAATCTTCTGGGGAGCCACAACATATTGGTTTTGGGTCTTCTCTTATTAAAGAAGCAGAAGCTATAGCTAAAAAAGCAGGGTATGATACAATGGCAGTTATTGCTGGTGTTGGCGTTAGAAAATATTTTTACACACTTGGTTACTCACTTGGCGATACATACGTATTAAAAAAATTATGATTGAGCATCTAAAAAATACAGATCCAGAAGTTGCGAAGCTTCTTCAAAAAGAACTAAAGCGACAACAGGGCGGTTTAGAGATGATACCATCAGAAAATTTTGCATCTCTTTCTGTAATAGAAACACTCGGTACAATTCTAACTAATAAATATTCTGAAGGATATCCAGGTAAACGTTATTATGGTGGTAATGTTCATATAGACGAAATAGAAAATCTTGCAATTGATCGTGCTAAAAAACTTTTTGACGTTGAGCATGTAAATGTTCAGCCTTACTCTGGGTCTCCCGCAAACCAAGCTGTCTATTTTGCTCTGTTAAAACCAGGTGATAAGGTGCTTGGAATGGACCTTTCTCAAGGCGGTCACCTTACTCATGGATATAAATTAAACTTCTCTGGAAAATACTATAATGCCGTTTCTTATGGTGTAGATCCAAAAACTCATCTTTTAGATTATGACAAAATACGCGACATAGCACTAAAAGAAAAGCCAAAGCTTATTGTTTGCGGTGCAACAGCATACCCACGTAAAATAAATTTTAAAAAATTCGCAGATATAGCTAAAGAAGTTAACGCATATTTACTTGCTGATATCTCACACATTACTGGCCTTGTTATTGCTGGTGTTCATGAAACACCAATTCCACATGCAGACGTAGTTATGACAACTGCTCATAAAACACTTCGTGGTCCTCGTGGTGCAATAATTCTTGTTCCAAAACTTGAAGATAAATATAGAAATCTTTATAGACCGAAATCAAAACGAGACCTTGGTGGTCTTATTGATGCAGCTATCATACCTGGCTTACAGGGTGGTCCTCATAATCACCAGACTGCCTCTATTGCAGTTGCCCTTGAAGAAGCATCAAAACCAGATTTTAAAGAGTATGGTAAACAAACTGTTAGTAATGCAAAAGCTCTTGCAGAGTCACTAGTAGATGAAGGTATGACACTTATATCTGGAGGCACTGACAATCATCTTATTCTTATGGATGTAAGTCCTCAAAATATCTCAGGAAAAGATGCGGAAACACTTCTTGATTCTGTTTCAATAACTCTTAATAAAAACATGATTCCTTTTGATCCTAAAACACCATTAAATCCATCTGGTATACGCATGGGAACACCTGCACTTACCTCCCGAGGAATGAAAGAGCCAGAGATGAAAAAGATTGGTTTACTAATTTCTAGTATGCTTAAAAATCCAACAAACACATCTGTTCATACTGATGTTAAAAAAACTATTCATACACTAACCGAACAATTTCCTCTCTACCCAGACCTTCGCTATGTCTAATGTTCAAATTATTTCAGGAAAAGATGTTGCGCTTTCAATACGTAAAGAACTGCGTGAAAAAATTGTAAAAGAAGGCTTAAACCCAGGTTTGGCAATTGTTCTTGTAGGTGAAGACCCTGCAAGTAAGTTGTATGTTAAATTAAAGAAAAAAGCTGCTGAAGAAATAGGTATTGATTTCCATGAATATTTACTAGATTCCGATTCTACTACAGAGCAAATTCAAGAAAATATTACGTTTTTAAATGCAGACACATCAATTCATGGCATTGTAATTCAATTACCACTTCCTAAAGGCATTGACGAAGATAAAGTTATTAATACAATTGACTCAAAAAAAGATGCTGATGGTTTTCATCCAAAAAATGTTGCACTTTATAAAAATGGTATGCCTTATATTGAACCTGCACTTGTACAAACAGTAATGCGACTTATAGATGAATCAGGTGAAGATATTTCAGGTAAAAAGGCTGTGATAGTTGCTAACTCCCCTGTATTCGCAGAACCTTTACTGACTTCATTTTTAAAACGTGGTGCTACTGCAGTATTTATACAAAAAGATAATAGAAAATTTTCTGACATTATAAAAGATAGTGATGTTATTGTTATTGCTTTAGGAGTCCCAAGAATAATAAAAGATGGGGATTGTAAAAAAGGTGCGATTGTTATAGATGTAGGTATTAATACTGAGGACGGAGAGATATGTGGAGATGTTGACCTTCCCGATAACCTTGAAGATATAAAAAATATATCCTTTATTACTCCTGTACCTGGAGGTGTCGGTCCGGTAACTATTGCCATGCTTTTGAAAAACGTGGTTCAGCTATCTCAAAAATAATATTTAAGTAAATAAAAACCCGGCTGAAGGTGAGATCGTTACAGTCGGGTATACCGCTTATCTCTAGGCGGTGGCTTTTAGCTCCTGAAGTGAAAGCAGCTCAGGTAGCAAAATCTCTTCGCGAATCAAGGGTGAGTTGGGAAGTGCGGTGTGTGTGCGGAAGATCTTGCGCTCTTTTCTGTTGCTGAGAACCTCTTCGGCGATGATGTTTTTTGCCCCCGGAAAGGCAGCAAACGAAGGAGGTACGAGCTTGTCGTGCACCGTTGTCACGGTTGTAATCCTATCAGCAAAGGGTCGTCCTTTCCTGATGATCCCTTTCAGAATAGCGGTTTGCATTGGCTCTAGGATTCGGATCATAGAACGTGCACCAAACTCCACGACGCGCCACGGGGTACCGTTCGAGAACGGCGACTCAATTGCAATGACCTTTTTGATGTCCGGGTACGCCCCGAACAGCCCCACTGCCTCTAGTCCGCCGATGCTGTGCCCGATGATGACTTCAAGCTCACCTACGTCATGCAGAAACTTGTCTACTTCCTCCCGCAATTTCTTGGCCTGACGTGTGAAGCTGGTGTTACTCAGCCAACCTGGATTCGCAACACGTGTGCGAAATCCTTGCATACGAAGCCACATGGCAAAATCGTAATACGCGATTTTCGGTGCCTAAAAACCTGGAAGAACTAGGCAGTTGGTGTGGTACGGCGGAAATTCGATATGCCCCCTCGGCTTTAGAGTGCTTGATGCCATGTGTAGCGCTGCTCCTGCTTCGTGCAAGAGAGTTGCTGCCATAGTACGCTTACGGGGCAGCTTTTGCTTTTTTTCATGCATTTTACTGCTCCTTTTGATGTCAAAAGTTCGAATATACGTACTATACGTACATATATAAATGATATGCTTCTATTAGAAAAATTACAATGTTTGTCTAAAAATTATTTTTCTAGTTTTATTAATAAATTTCTGAACTTTGCATTCGAGAATTTAATTTCTCCTGCCTCTTTCACTTTTAATCCTTCTTTTTTAAATATTTTCTTTAATTCGTGCATTCTAAACATATGAAAATATCTATAACCTACCACTTCTCCGTCTGGACTCTTCCATGGATATTCTAAATCATTCCAATCCATTTTGTTTTTACGCGTTGCTGTTTTCCAAAAATTTGATAAAAAGTATTTCATGAAATGAATATCCCATAGATTCCATACAGACACAACTATCTTTCCTCCCGGCTTTAACACTCTTTTCATTTCTTTTACAACTTCTGCCCTCATGCTTCCTGGAATATGGTGAAGCGCTGCAAATGATAATACCCAATCAAAAGTATTGTCGTTAAATGGTAGTGTTATACCTTCGTAATGTATAAAGTTTTTTTCTGGAAATTTTTGTTTTGCAATTTCTATAAATTTATTACTTACATCTACACCAGTATACTCGGCTAATTCTGGCACTTCTAGTGAAGTAATTCCGTTTCCGCATCCAACATCAAGCACTCTTCCATTAACAGCTGTTAATTCATTTATTATATTAACTCGTGGCTTGTTTCTTCCTGGGGTTTCAGAATAATGTTCTGCTATTTCTTCGTAGAGTTCAATACTTTTTTTAAAAATTTGTTGCTCAATATCTTTTTTCATCCCTGTACTAAATAGAGGCTTAGATATTCATAAAACACACCTCTCTTGACTGAATAAAGTTTTGTTTTATATTTGTTATTAGTTTCTCTTATCATATAATTTTTTTTAACAAAAGCCTCTATTAGTTCAGGGACGAGTCCCTATTTACCGGTTATTACTAATGGGATTGTCACTGTTACTTGAGTTCCTGTATTTTCTATACTATTAACATAAATTTTTCCTCCCATCAATTCAACTATCGCTTTTGTTATCCATAATCCCAATCCTGTTCCTTCAATATCTGCGGTTTTTGTGTTTTGCGCTCTATAAAATTTTTCAAATAATCTCTCTTGCTCAGATGAAGACATTCCAATGCCAGTATCTTTTACTACGATCTTTGCTTTTCCCTTTTCAGAAGTAAGTGTAACTGTTACTTTACCTTTTTTTGTGTATTTGATTGAATTCCCTATTAAATTTATTAGAACTTGTTTAAGCCTATCATGATCAGTATTAACAAAAATATTTTTTTGTAGGTCTTTTTTTAGTGAAAGTTTTTTCTTTGCTGCATTTGGTGTTAGAGAACGTACGGTTTCTTCAATAATTTTTTCTACATCACATTTTTCTACATCCATTTTCATTTTTCCCTGTTGAAGTTTAGAAACATTTAATAAATCCTCAACTAGTGATTGTAATCTTCCTACATTTGCCGACATAAATAATACTGACTCTTTTGTTTTTTTCGATATCTTTCCATAAGAGCCATCTGCTAGCATTGAAAAAAATCCACTCATTGCTGTTATCGGGGTTCTTAGCTCGTGGGAAGCTATGGAAATGAAATCGTCTTTTGCTTTATCTAGTTCACGTAGTTTTCTATACAATATTGCATATTGGAATAATCTTGAATTTACTAAAAGTAAAAGCATAATGATAAATAGTACTGCTATTAATAATAAAAAAGACTGAAAGAGAAGATTTTTTGCGATTTTATTAATTGTTTCCGTGGTAAGGTTTATTTTAAGAAGCGCTCTCTCTCCCAATGCATTTTCAAGTGGGTAATTTACTGTCCAAAAGCGTGTGCTTTCATCTTTACTTTGCGAAGGAGAAGCTATTGGATAATTTTTTTGCCATGCTAGAAAGGCCGCTCCTTCAGTTTCACGTAAGCCTATTTCTTTATCCTCTGTTGATGCCCACAAAAAAAGGTCAGCTCCTACTGGTCTATATATTTCAAGAAGCAAAATCTCTGAACTATTTTCCTTAATTCTCGTAAAAGCGCTTTCTAGTTCTTTTGGGTTGTCAATCTTTTCACTAATAAGGGCGCTAATAATATCACCAACTGTAGTTGCCCTGTCTTGTAACTCACTTTCAAATGTTAATTTAAAACGATTATAAAAAAATGATGTGTTAAGCACCACTAAACTTGGTATCACTATTATAAGTATTACACCAAACAGCAGTTGTCGGTTTTTTTTGACAAATCCTAATGGCGGCAATTTTTTCTTAACCATGTTTATACAGCTATGTATGGGTCACTTGGTGGTGGAACCACCTCTTTTTTTCGTGCGCGAATAATAAAGAAAATTGCTACTATGAGTCCAACAACTATGAGAAGTCCTGCGCCCATTAAATAATATGTACGTGCATCGTCCACTTCTACTTCAGGTAATATTTGTGGGGTACTTTCTACGGTTACATCAAAAAAATCTTCTAAGGTTGCTGCGCGGGCTTGATTAACAAAGAAAGACTTTGGATCACTCTTTCTTTCAATCTCACCGATATCATTTATCAATGCTACATACACTTCATGCTCGCCGTCTACTAATGACTCTTGCAATACATAGTTCCAGTTGCCATTACTATCTGTTTTCACTGTTAGCACCATAGGAAGCACGCTATATACATACACAGTTACCACCGAATCTGGTGTTGCTTTACCAGATAATACCAGCCCATCACCCTCTGTACTATTTTCTACACCTTTAATATTAAAAGTTTCATCAACAGGGGCGCTAGATCCTTCTGGGTGCTCTATTGGGAGACCAAATATCATTGCATTGTCTATTGGCCATAGTCCTGATGCTTTCTTTCCTTCACCACTTGGGTTAAAACCGTTTTTTAGTTCTGTTCTATCGTCAAATCCATCTGTGTCTGTGTCTTTTTGTAATGGGTCTGTTCCTAAACGTTCTTCTAATTCATTTGAAAGACCATCTCCGTCATCGTCAAGCACTATTAAAGCATCTGCGAGAGAAATTAATTTATTTTTCTTGTTAATTACCACACCTCCTTTTGCTTCATGCAGATATATTGGCCTATCGTTTGATATACTCTTTCTAATTTCTTTCTGTAAATCTTCGGGAAGTGTGCTAATTTTTTTGGTTGCTGTATTTTTAAATGCATTAAGCGCTTCTTTTTTTTCTTCATGTTCTTTTTTTACCAATACCCAGTCGCCTAAATAATCTTTTTCTGCTCTATCTTTACAAGCGTCTCTGTATCCTCCTTCACAGCTTACGATTTCACGTAGCTCCCCTCTTAAACTTATTGTACAAGTGCTCACATCTTCAAAGCCTGCGACTTCAGTGCAGTAATTAGGCAGTGTATTTTCTATATGAAATCTATTACACTCTGCTTGTGTTTTTAAACCTTTCTCTATACATAATGGATGTATGTTTTGTTTTACAATAATTTCACGGCAATTCTCATGAGTAATATTTATTTCTTTGCAAATTGCTGGGGTTAAGTCTATTCTCTCACTTTCTGTTTCTGGTTTTTCTTCTGGGTTAAGGGTGAGAATACGTGCGCATCCCTCTTTTGTCATTGCTCCTGCATCTTTGCAAGCTTTGGGAAGCTTTTCTGAATCAATATGAATCTTACATTCTTCTTCAGAAGTTATTCCTTTCTCTCTGCAAAATAGTGGGATAAGCCTTGCATCTTTAATCTTATCACACTCACTTATTGTATTTGCTCCTAAATTTTTACAGTATATTGGTAGTGTTTCTTCTATCGTATTTGTAATCGCTTTGTCGTTAACAACTTTTTCTTCAATAAGCACTCTGCATGCACTATCAGTTACATTTTGGCATTCCACTGGCTTATCATGTAGTTCTATTAAGAATGTATCGCATGCTCTTTTTGTAATAATTCCTTTTTCTCTACAAATATTTGGTAAAAATGCGCTTGTTAACAATTTATCACACTCTTCTCTGGTACGTGCACCAAGTGCCTGGCACTCTTCCGATGGTTTTGTGTGTGGAAGCGCTAATGTTTCATCACTTTCTTGAGCTTCATCTGCTATATCTATAATAGTAAATACAGTTTCTGCTACTTCATCAATTTCTTTCTCATTTATTACTTCTGTTTCATCCGTTACTCTTTCAATAAAATCTGGTTCTAATATTGGCTCAATAAGATTAGATTCTTCTAATGTTATACCGTCTGTTTCTGAGGTTTTTGTACTATCTGTAAGATTATTATAATCTCTAACATAGTCTTGGGACTGCTCGGATATCTGGCCTGAACTATCTGCGCTTTCTGTGCTATCTGCACTGTAGAGCTCTGGCTTAACTTCTTCACTTCCAGTTTGACTAAAAGCTATGTTAATGCCAAAATCACCACTTATAATAGATAGCGTAAATATAATAACCCCAATTATTATTGCTGCGCGCTTACTAAATAACATAAGTTATTGTTTAAAAAAAATAAGTTAATAACAGAAATAATTATACCATTTTTTTATGTCATTTTCTATTGGCGTAGCGTGAACACAACCCGACATCAGATACCAGAGGAAAATGAGAAAATGATACCCTTTTACTTCGCAATCAAGTTACCTATTAACCAAAAACGATTTGTGAAAAACTCACATAAATAGAAAGCTGCTTATAATTACCTCAACTGTTTCACCTCTATTCATTCTCTTTATACATACTAACCGACCTTGTTAAGCCAATCGTATTTCCGTGCTGCAATAATCCAAGATATGACTGTACCGTTTCATTGGTGTGATGTTCTTCTAACCGCTTAAACATTCTTCTCTTCGCTGTTGTGCGTGGTACTCTATGGTCGGAGAAATGCACCCATCCCAAAAAATCAATGCCAGAAGCGACCGTAGAGAGGGACACTTTCCTTGGATGTAACTCTAGGCGTAGTGTATCTTGTAAAAATCCCTCTATTCGTGGAAGTAGTGATAATAGCCACGCTCTGTCGTGAGAAAGAAAGACAAAATCATCCGCGTAGCGTATGTAGTATTGTGCCTTTAATGTATGGCTTTGCGAACTGGTCAAATTCGTTCATATAGACATTTACTAAAAGCTGTGAGGTGAGATTGCCGAGTGGCAATCCCTTTCCCTTACCTACAGATATAAAACTTGCAATGATTTCTTCAAGAAGCCAATGTACGTCTTCATCGACAATACGTTCGTGCAGTATATTTTTTAATATACTCTGGTCTATGGAAGCGAAAAACTTTCGTATATCACATTTAAGCACCCACACCGTTCTGGTATGGTTTTTTGAAACAATATATGAAAACTGTCGAAACTTGTTCATCGCTTTATGTGTGCCTTTACCATTCCTGCACGAATAGGAATGCATAATGAATGTCCGTTCAAAGAACGGATACAACACTCGGTAAAGTGCGTGATGCAACAACCTGTCCCGTACCAACGCCTTGTGAATGTTTCTTGGTTTCGGGTCTGATATGTTAAAAGCGTGGTATGGACTATGGCGGTACCGCTTTGTAGCAAGGTCTCTATGCAACTGGAGAATGTTTTCCATAAGGTATCGCTCAAACTGCTGCACGTCTTTTCTTTTTCGTTTACCTCTCACAAACTCTTTCCACGCGGAAAGCAGGTTCTCTACTGACGTGATATACTGAAAGGTATGAAGGCATCTCAATTTTCTCATACTCTTAACCATACCCCCCCCCCCGACAATTTTGCCAGTGCTCGGGAAGGTGAAAACTACCTACATTCTTTGGCACGGATACTACAAGGTTTTGCCTAAGAGTGTACGCCACTCCTTAGGACAGCGTATTGATACACTTTTTATTGAAATTATCGAAGCCATCGTTGCGGCAAGTTTTCTTTCTCGCACTGAAAAGTTATCATTTGTAAGAAGGGCTATTCAGAAATTAGATACGGTAAAGATACTCTTACTGGTACTCTGGGAGGTGGAAGGGCTAACGAACAAACGATATACTGCATTGTCATTGCCGTTAGATGAGATAGGCAAAATGCTCGGCGGCTGGAACGGACAACTGACAAAACAAAACTCTCCCAAATAAGGAGAGAAATGAAGCGAGGTGCGGGAACCGCCGAAGGGTTGTTGTCGTTGAAGTTGTTGTCGAGCCAATTGTAGTTCCAGTTCCACTCGTCACCGTTCCAGTTGAGACAGCGAACGTAGAGGTCGCCGTTCGAGTTACGGTTACGTATAATCTGCTACCTGTACCACTGCCCCGCAAATACTTGATGGGGCTGTATCGTATTCGGCATAGTAGATGCCCTAGCAGAATATACCACGTACCTTCATTTTTTAGCTCCTTATCTAAAATACGATGGTTATCTTCTGAGAGAAAAATTGAGGCAATGGTCGAGTTGTCACCTATGCTTCTCAAACAGCGAGTGGATGACTGTAATACAAAAATTGCACTCTTGGGCTTTCTGTATAACGCACAAGAAACAAGCGAGCGACAGTTCCAACCTTCTATTCCTTTACCGACAAGTAGAATAAACTGTTTTTTGCTTTCACTGGTATCAAGAACGAGGAACTCTTCTTTACTATCTTCTGCTTCGGTGTGATACTCAAGCACCTTATCAATGGCTATGCCCCTCTCTACTAAAACCTTTTCCAGCTTTGGTCTTAGCTCTTTTTGTAACTCTGGAAGGTACCCCTTTTTTAAGACACCAATTCTACGAGTGCGTTCGACCTTTGG
>CAZKTI010000002.1:0-23141 GCA_964555725.1 uncultured Gammaproteobacteria bacterium
TTCTTCTTCCGGAAGAACTTATTATTTGCTCTATTGAAACACTCTTTTCTACACCAGAAAAAGTATCAGTTAATGGTTCTACGCTCAATGCGTCAAGATATGAAATGTTTTCTATAACTTGTGCTGGAAGCAAACCCATAGCATATAAATCTATTTCTGGAAGTTGACGTTTAAATCCATTCTTAAGTGTTTCATCTTTAACAAATATACCGCCGCCTTCATCCTTCCACCCCAATCCTCCTAATGGTGAAGTGAAAGTTGCCCATGGATTCCAATGTACCCCATCTTCTGTAAGTAATGACTTATTTATCTGCCCTGTATCATCTTTAAAAGTTAGTGAGCCGCTCCATTGATGTAATAATTCATGGCTCATTCTTTCCAAAGCACTTTCTTCTAGTCTTTTTGTGTATTTTGAATACAAATTTTTATTTCCCATAGAAATAACCCCTTTCAATTTGCCATTGCTACCAAAAAGAGAAGACCTGTCTAGATTAATTTTTCCTATACCGTTTACAGCATTGGTTATTGGTGAGTAAGAAGCTCCGGTTCCATTTCCAATTGCAAAGTTTGTAAAAATATAAATGTCATCAAATGTGTCTGGGGAACTTTCATAAAATTCAAAGAGTGTTTCATTTTTTATTATGAAGCCATTGCTCTCATCATCTCTTTTCGAGAATAGATCAGTATCTGATATTATTTTTAAAGGAAATGTTGTGTCAATCGATGATAAGCCCCAAGTTATTTCATTCCAAAATGAAGGAAATGAATTTTTAAAATGTTGAACAAACTCTACATCAGAATCTCTTAAATCCCCTTTGTGTAGATATATAAATCCTATTTTAAGATTGTCAGCGCGACAATCTTGTTCACTTTGAAATGGTTCTCGTACTGGATCAAATATTTTATCCGAGAAATTGTCAATTACTTTTTCTCTTGTAAAAAAAGCTTGCGAATTCACAAATGGATTATTTGGATTAAGGCCGTTTGCTCTTACTGCATCATCTCCAGAAAAGCGAAGCAAAACATTTCTATCTTTCCAGTATAGAGTATCTTCATTTGCTAATTTGTATAAAATTCCATCAGGCACATCTCCATCTCTTCTAATTGAGTCCCCAATAGTGTAATCACTAAAAAATACTTCTGGAATATCAATAATCTTTTCTTCCCAAGATAAACCATATAAATTTTCTGCAATACCTACATCTGTTATGTGACGTAAATATCCTCCTGGCTCAACTGCATAAACATACGGCCATGAAGGAACTTTTACTAAGGAGCTTCCTGAGCGAATAGTTATATTTTTTCCAAGTGGCATTGTAGAAAGCGTTTCGCCGCCCAATGTCACAATTTTTGAAAAATCATCTCCATACCAACTTCTATATGTACTAATATTTGGAAAAGGATGTCTTACATTATCATCATCTACATAATAAATAGTGTCTGATTGTTCGCTTTTAACCAATTCAAAAGAACGTGCATGAACTGGTTGTACGAATAATAAGAATGCTAATGCAGTTAATACTGTCTTAATATTGTTATTCATTAATTTCCGGAGATACTGTTACTATTTTTACAAATTCTTCAAATGAAACGTCTGTTGTATCGCTTGAACCTTGTTTGCGAACTGAAAGGTGTCCGCTCTCTATTTCTTTATCGCCTACTACTAACATGTATGGCACTTTCTGTTTTTCTGCATTACGTATTTTATAACCAATTGTTTCATTTGAATCGTCTACTTCAACGCGTACATTTACTTCTTTTAATTTTGCTGAAAGATCATTTACGTATTTTACATGCTTTTCACTTACTGGAAGGAGTATTACTTGAACAGGTGCCAACCATACAGGAAATGCACCTGCGTGGTGCTCAATAAGAAATGCTATTGCGCGCTCAAGTGCACCAATAGATGATCTGTGTACTACCATCACTTCCTGCTCTTCACCTTTGGCGTTTGTATAGACTAAGTTGAAACGTTTAGACATCACAAAATCGTACTGTACTGTAAATGCTGTGTCTTCTTTTCCATTTACATTTTTCATTTGTACATCTATCTTTGGTCCATAAAATGCTGCTTCGTCTTCTGCTTCTACAAATGTACAATTTCTTTGTTTTAATACTTTTCTGAGCACATTTTCTGCAGTATCCCATGCTTTATCGTCTTTAAAATATTTTTTTTCGTCATCACGGTTTCCCAAAGAAAGCCTGTACCAATAATTTTCACCCATTTTAAGATCAAATTTACTTGCTAGGTATTCAATGAGGTCCAATGCTCCATCAATCTCATCATGCATTTGTTTTTCGTCAGCGCATATAATATGTGCGTCTGCTAGACAAAATGTTCGCACTCGAATAAGTCCTGACAATTCTCCAGATTTTTCGTAACGATAGAGTTTTGCTAGTTCTGCCATACGTATAGGCAATTCTCGATAACTATGTTTTTTACTAAGGTAGAGTTCATAATGATGTGGGCACGTCATTGGGCGTAACATGAATTCTTCATCGTCAATTTTTATAGGTGCGTACATTGAATCTTTATAATATGGGTAGTGTCCAGATTTTTTGTATAAATCTAATTTTGCAATATCTGGGGTCATTACGTGCTGATACCCTCTTTTAATTTCCTCATCTACCACAAAGCGCTCTATAATTCTTCTTATGGTTGTTCCTTTTTCTGTCCATAATGGCAATCCTTTTCCAACGACATCAGAAAATGTAAACAACCCTAACTCTTTCCCTAGTTTTCTATGGTCTCGTTTTTCTGCTTCTTTTCTCAAATTTAAGTATTCTTCTAACTCTTCTTTGGTTTCAAACGCTATGCCATAAATTCGTTGAAGTTGATCATTTTTTTCATCTCCTCGCCAGTATGCCCCTGCAATACTATCCAAAATGAATGTGCCTATCCTTTTACTGTTTTTGACATGAGGTCCCTGACAAAGATCCAGAAAATCTCCTGTCTTATATATTGAAACATTTTTAGCCCCTGGCTTTATATCAAAACTTTCGTTCTCACTTACTTTTGTTGTTCCTTTTTCTTTTAACGCCTGTATTAGCTCAAGTTTATATTTTTGTCCGCTATCTTTAAAAAGTTTTTCCGCTTCTTTTATTGAGAGTGTTTCAGAAACAAAGTCATCACCTCTTTGAATTATTTTTTTCATTCTCTTTTCTATTTTTTTCAAATCTTCTGGGGTAAATCTATGCTCTAACCCTATGTCGTAATAAAATCCGTTTTCTATTACAGGCCCCACGCCTAGTTTTGCATCTGGCCACATTTCTAAAATAGCCGCTGCCATTATGTGTGCAGCGGAATGTCGCATAGCAAATACTTTTTCTTTATTTTTTTCCATATCTAAATCAGATTCTAGTGTATCAAAACTAGTCTTTTTTTCAAGGGTATTAGCACCTTCGCATTTCGATGCAATAATATTTGTACTAATAATATAGGGGTTTCATGCTTCGAGACAGTTCACATTAAAAATTTAAATAAATTGTTAAGGGCATTCAAATTTCAGGCTAGTTTGTATTTTATTCTTAAGGAATGAAACAAGGTGTACTGTAGGTACACCGAGTGAGTACCGCAAAGAAAAAATACAAAATAGCCGAAAAAGGCAGCAGTGTTCCTTGCTTTGCTAGGAAGCAGGCTGCCTGGTTTGGATGCCCTAAAGGAATGTCATGCGTTTGTATACTGCTCTAGTTGTATCAACATCCCTCTTACAATATTCTAAAATCTTATCTACCTTACCCGCCTTATAAACATCATATACTTGTGAGCCATCAATATCTTCTTTTGGTGTTGGGATTCCCATTGCAAGTGCCAAACGCTCTAATCCAACATTTTTTATAGACCACTTCCCCCACTCTTTCATAGTGTCGTACATTGGTGCACTTCTGTACCTAGCAAAACTTACTTCTACAGTTGGTTTTACTCCAAGCATAATTGAACGCTGATAAATAAAACGCATATCATATTCAATAATATTATGGCCTATAAATAAATCTATATCTTTTACTATTTTCCAAAACGATTCTAATATTTTTTTCTCATCTCCTTCTTCATATATAACTTCTAGCGGACCGTCGTCTATTGCATATCCTATACATAAAATTCTTCCAAACTCCCCTTCAAATGATGTACCTCTATGAAAATCTTCAAATGAGACTTTATATTTTTCATTCTTTTCAACTTTTTTGTCATAAAGAATCTTTAAAGCCGGCATACTTTCTTCACCTGCAGGAAGTGATTCTATATCAAAGTAAAAACGCCTCATCTCTGTACTGAATACTGCGTAAAACTATTATGAAGCCTGCGTTTTAGTGCTCCTAGTGTGCGTGGATAGGTTTTTAGCATTTTTTCACGTTTCATAGCATCTTTTTTATTTTCATAGGCTTCATAATAGATAAGTCTCCAAGGGAGATATCCATTGGTTGATTTGACCATACCATCACTATGCTGTTTATATCGTTTTGTAAGATTGTTTGTGTACCCCACATATAGTCTATCAAATTTCTTGCTTTTCAGTATATATACGTAATACATACGCAGTATTAGTTCAGAGATGTACCCCTGCACTAATAAAGGTTTAGTTTTTATATAAATTAATCATAAGTTTTTTTGTTTATTTAGTTTCTCCTAAAATCAAGCACTGCTCTTCTATAATGCAACAAAAACCTTTATTAAGTCCAGGGGTCATGTTTAGCATTCTCCTTCTATGTAAGATATTACTCTTGAATTTTTACAAGCATGGCACGAATTACTAAATGTTTCTTTAACTGGGTAACAAGGCTCTGTTATACATTCTACCTGTACGCTAGCACACACTGGCTTATATATTTCTATGCATGCGTCTGCAAGTCTTTGTTCGTCTTTGCAAAGTATCTCCATTGTTTCTCCAGGAATCTTCTCTTCTGAAAATGTTTCCCCGTCAGCTGTTGTGCAAAGTCTTGGTATTGATTTGGTTGGGATATTTCCTTCGGAAATACAATCTTCAAAGTTCTTCGCGTTACTATCTCCTGGAAACGGCCTGTCTTCTATGTCTAATTCTTCTATATATGTCGTACCAGCATGTATGCATTGTCTTGGATAGCTTTCCATTACTGGATTTCCAACGTTTACGCAGTCTTCAAAATTTGAAACCACAACATCTGAAGTGTCATTATCAAAATTAATAATAGTATCTTCAGTGTCGGTTGTGTTTTGGGTAATAAATAACACGCCTGCTACTCCTACTATTACTCCTGCTGCAATGAGTATGATATTTTTCATATTCCCATCCTACCCCTTAATTCTTAATGAATCAAGTTAAAAGTAAATAACGGATTTTCAGAATTTGAGTCATAACGAATGGGCTTTCAGAATTTTAGTCATAATGTCCAAGGGCTTTCAAAATTTGAGTCAATTTGTATTTTGTTCTCGAGTGACAAAGGAAGCGTACTTATAAGTACGCTGACTGCAGCCACGATGAGAAAAAATATAAAGTGGCCAAATAAGCAAACCTGCTATCAGGCTTTGCCTGTAGTAAGGTTTGCTGGTCTGGAAGCCCTTAAATTAATAGAAGTTTTTTTCTAGATAATCCCTATCAGAGTCAGAAATTTGTGTTTTTTTATCAAAAACTTTATTTTTATCCCCGCAGTCTTTACATAGTCCGTCATCAACCACCTCTTCTGTTTTACAATTCTTACACAATCTTTTTGTATCTTCCTCCATAGGTAAGCTATTCAAATATTATTTCAATATTTTTTGGGACTTTATCAACCCAAAATGGCGATAGATCTATTCTCGCAAATTCAACGGATGGTGATGCATTGAGAATTGCTTCTGCTTCTTTTCTGCTTTTCCCTATAATATTGCTAGACTCAATTAATGAATCGAGGATGCTATTTTGTTTCATTCCAGACCATTCTATAAGTGCTGTTGATTCTTCGCCTGAGCCAATAAGCGAAACGTCAACTGTCCCATTGTCAAAAATTATTGACTCTCCCTCTGAAAGCGAACTTACAAGTAGCCCTTGTAACTTTTGGCGCACGTCTTCTGGTTTGTAAAACATGCCTTCTATTACAAATGTTCCTGTCACAGTGAATGTTTCTGCTTCAGTTCCAGGGGCACTATCTTCTTTCCATAATTCTTCAACTATTGTTATATCTGCTAGTTCCATTTCTGATATTGTATCGGCATCAAATTCTTGGCTTTCTTTTAGATTTTTCTTTAATGATTCTATTGCCGCATTTTCAACAAGAGTGCGTACCTCTTGATGAGCGTCTATAATATCTTTTTCTGATACTGCGGTAACATCGAGTGTTGGGCCCGTAAGTGGTTCAGCTACCTCTCCGTAGATTTTATCTTGAAGTCCTTCCCATAGCCCGGGAATAATAAGCTTTCCTGTAGAAATTTCAGATGCACCCTTTTCATTTGGATCAAGATATACGCTAGCTTCTACTGACCCTCCTCGTGGTACTGTAACAGGATCTTTTAAACGAAGTAACGTTCCACCTTCTGTAATAAATCGGGTTGTAGCAACGAGTGGCTGATCTTTACTGTATTCATTTCTTATAGTTATTGTTCCTTCTATATCGCTCGAGATGGCTACCTTACCGGAAGATGTAAAAGTTTTTTCACTTGTTATTTCAATGGAGTTAATTGTTCCGAATAACTCCATTTCTTCCTGCGCTTCAGCTTCTTTTTCAGATATTGAAAAATTAAACGAACGTTCTATTGTGTCCTCAATTGGTTTTATTGTTATAGTTGCATTTGGAAGTACTATCAATACAACTACCACTAAAAAAATAACCGTTGCGATAGCAAATGATATTGCACCACGTTTATACATTCCTACTTGTTTGAAATTTTCCATATTATAATTCTTCCATGGTTATTGTTGCTGGAGCTATAATGTCCTCTAATTGTACTTTAATTGTGTCATTAAAATCAATAAGGTACCTTGTTTTTATTTGCTGTGCACCTTCTTTTCCATCAATTATATGCAGATATACTGGGTGATGGCCAGGATTTCTGAAAAAAAACGACCGTAAGCTATCTGTCATGGTATGTGCCTGTTTTTCGGTTAATTCTATTGATATTGGTTTTTCTTCTGCTGCACTACGTTTTGCTGATGTAAATGAGCTCACCTGATTTTTTTCTAATTCTGTAATAATTGCATCAGTTGAGCTTTCATTTAGCTCTGCCACTGCGTCTGCTAGTATTTTTGTCTCCCCGTCTTTATCTGATACTTTTCCGCGGACGACCACAAGTTTATTTTCTTGCCATAAATCCTTTGAGCGTTCAAATACTTTTGGAAAAACGATTAGCTCAACTCTTCCTGTATCATCTTCTAGTCCTACAAATCCCATTGACTCGCCATTTTTTGTAATTGCTTTTTTTATTGACGTAACCACTCCGCCTATCGCAACGGGGGTGCTTATTCTTTTAGATAATACAGTCTGCACTGACGTAACTGTATTTTCTAATATTTTTTTATACTCTGTATATGGGTGCTCGGTAATATATAGCCCTAGCAGCTCACGCTCCCAGTTTAACCGTTCTTTTTTTGAAATTGAATCTGATGGCATTAGTTTTAGGTGGTGTGGCAGCATAACGTCTGATGATTCAAATAAACTAGATTGTGATGAGTTTGCGTTTTTATGCACTTCACGTACGAAACGTAATAATGATTCTAAATTAAAAAGCATTTCTCCTCGTTCACCTAGATTATCTAAAGCTCCTGATTTAATAAGACTCTCCAATGATTTTTTATTCAAATCTTTTGTCGTTACCCTTTCTAAAAAATTTTCAAGGCTTGTGAATTGACCTCTTTCTTTTCTTTCATGAATTACCGCTTTAACTATTGGTGTTCCTACATTCTTAATTGCTACCAGTCCAAACCTAATTCGTGGGGTGTCCGTTTTTAATGATTCGGCAACTACAGTAAATGTCGTAAAACTTTCATTTATATCTGGTGGGACAACTTCTATCCCCATGCGTCTGCATTCGTCTACAAGAAATGCTATGCGTGAAGTGTCACCCTGGTCTGCGGTTAAAAGCGATGCCATGAACTCTGTTGGGTAATGCGCTTTTAAATATGCCGTTTGATACGCTATCATGGCGTAACCCGAAGCGTGCGCTCTATTAAATCCGTAGCGTGCAAAAGGTTCAATAAATTGCCAAATCATTTCTGCAGTTCTATTATCTATATTATTTTCCTGCATACGATCAATCATCTTTGTTTTCTGTTCATCTAAAAGTTTTTTATTCTTTTTACCCACTGCTTTTCTGAGAACATCGGCTTCTGCATATGTAAAGTTAGCAAGCACCCGAGCTAACTGCATAACCTGCTCTTGATACACGGCTATGCCGTATGTTTCTTCAAGTATTGGTCTTAATCTCTCATCTAGGTATTGAATTGTTCTTGTGCCATGTTTTCCTGCTATGTAATCTGGAATTAGCTCCATAGGGCCTGGTCTATATAAAGATACCATAACAATAATATCTCTAATTTCTGTTGGTTTTAGTAATTTTAAGTAACGTTTCATTCCAGATGATTCAAGTTGAAATACACCCGTTGTTTGACCCTTTTTAAATAATTCAAATGTTTTTAAGTCATCTAATGGTAACGTTTCTAGGTTGATGTAAGTTCCATGTATTTTTTTTACTATATCTAATGCTGTTTCCATGATAGAAAGGTTTTTTAGCCCCAGAAAATCAATTTTTAGAAGTCCTAGTGCTTCTACAGCATGTAGCGAATACTGTGAAACATATGACCCTCCATCATCACCACTTGCGTATTGTATTGGCGTATAGTCAGTTAATGGTTCTGGAGTTATTAATACAGCACATGCATGTGTTGATGTGTGACGAGCAACACCCTCAAGCCTTAATGCAGTATCAATTAGCATGCGGCCCTCTTCATTAGTATTATAAATTTCTTTTAAATCAGGAACAGTGGATAGTGCTTCATCCAAATTTGCATACATTGGAATTAATTTTGCAATCTGATCACAAAAACCATATGACAACCCCATAGCTCTTCCCACATCTCGAATTGAAGCACGTGCTGCCATTGTTCCAAATGTAATTACTTGAGAAACATGATTTTTTCCATATTTTTCTTCAACGTATCTTAGCACCTCATCTCTTCGCATATCGGTAAAATCAATATCAAAGTCAGGCATCGAAATACGCTCAGGATTTAAAAATCTCTCAAATAGCAAATTATACTCTAGTGGGTCTATTCCAGTAATACCTAGCAGATATGAAACTAAACTACTTGCAGCAGACCCTCTAGCTGGCCCCACCACAATCCCTTGTTTCTTTGCCCAAGCAACAAAGTCTTGGACTATTAGAAAGTAAGAGGCAAATTCCATTTTTTTAATAACATCTAATTCGTATTCCATTCGTTCGTATACCTCTTTTTCTGGTTTTTTTATGAATCGCTTTTTTATTCCTTTGTGACAAAGTTCTACCAAATACTCATATGGGTCTTTGTTTCCCGGTGTTTCAAATGTTGAGTGAATTATTTCATCTAATTTTATTTCTACATTACAACGTTTTGCTATCTTTACAGTATTTTCTAAAGCTTCAGGAATATTTTTAAAAGCTTCAATCATTTCATTCTCGCCCTTAAAAGAATAGTCTTCTCCTAGCATTGTCATCCTGTCTCTGTCTCCCTTTTTATGTTTTGTCTGAAGACACAGAAGAATATCGTGTGCCTGGTCATCATCTGGGTTTGCATAGTGAATATCATTTGTTGCCACTAGCGGAATACCTGTTTCTTTTGATATCTTAATTAACTCTTTATTTACCTGTTGTTGATGATTTGTTTTCCCATGTGGTTGTAGTTCTAGATAAAAATTTTCTTTTCCAAATATTTCTTCAAAAGCAATTGCGCACTCTACTGCTTTTTTCCTTTGGTTTCCGTGAATTGCGTCTGCTATTTCTCCGCCTAAGCAACCAGAAAGTGCAATTAAACCCTCTTTATGTTTTTTTAAAATCTCCCAATCAACGCGCGGTTTATAATACATGCCTTCGAGTTGCGCAATTGATGTAAGTTTTATCAGATTTTGATAACCTACGTTATCTTTTGCAAGAAGCACTAAATGAAAATAATGATTGTTTGTTTTTGCTTTTTCGCCTTGTATGGTTTCTCCATATGGCAGCACATACATCTCTTCACCAATGATTGGTTTAATACCTGCTTTTTTTGCTTTTTGAAAAAATTCTATTACACCATACATAGCACCGTGATCTGTAAGTGCTAATGCTTTCATTTTCTTTTCCTTTGCAGCATCTATCAGCTCGTCAATCTTTGCGAGTCCATCTAAAAGGCTGTAGTGACTGTGAGTATGTAGGTGAACAAATTTCATATATGTATAGTATAACTCAATAAAAAATGCCCCTCAAATAGTGGCACCAATTTCTAATAATTTCTCGCTATAGGGACTATTTTACATTACTTCTACTTGTTTTTTTGTTGTGCTTTTTCTAGCTTTTTTGGTTGCACGTTTTGTTTTTGTTGTATCAACAAATTTTAATATCTCTCTCACACCTTCTACTAGTAATGCTAGGTGCGATGATGAACTTTCTAATTTATCTTTTATTGCTTTCAAAATAACATCTATCATCTTTAGCTTTTCTCGCATTTCTTTTATGGTAAGCGAGGCTTGCCTTAACATCATGGTTATATAATAAAAAGACCAGCCAATAAATAGTCCTATCCATAGCACCACGAACGCTATGGTGTAATTCAATATGTCCTTACTTTCTAACATAGGTGGAGTGCTGTGCAATTATTATTTTCTTAGTGTAGCATTAAAACGTTTTTCAAGCAACGAAAGTATTCCTTGTACCTCTTTGTCTGCGTCTTCTGCAGTAAGTGTTTCCTCTTTAGATCTAAAAATCATTCTAAAGCTAATGCTTTTGGTTTTATCTTTTAAATTAAATTGATTTAAGAAATGCACTTCTTCAAGTATTTCTTTTTTCTCATGCACTGCTTTTTCAATATCTCCCCACAATGTTTTTTCTGAAACTACTACAGATAAGTCTCTAGAAACTTCTGGGTATTGTGGAAGTGGAGTAAATTTTTTTGGAGCTTCTCTCATTGTCATAAGTGTTGTTAGTGACAGTTCAAACACTGCTGTAGGTTTTTTAATCTTAAAGCGTGTTAACATGGTTTGTGAGATAATTTGCACTACTGAAAGAGTTTTTCCATTATACTCATATACGATTTCATCTCCTTTTACTGATGATACTTTTAGTTTATTTGTATCTAATTGAAATTGCTTGAGTGTATCTTCTACTATTCCTTTTAGTATTAGTGCCGTTGCTTGTGAGCTTCCTTTATCAAATGTGGTTGCTGCTACCAAAAGAGTTTCTTCTTTTGGAAGATTATTTCTAGAAGATAGATAAATCTTTCCTGTTTCAAATAATTGAACACCACTTTCGTCATGTACTAGAGGAATATTTTTTGCAACTGCTTTTAATATAAAAGGGAGAATGCTTTTACGTAAATATTTTTGCTCAGGGCGTAATGGATTAGATAGAGTTATATGATCAAGTCTTCCGTCACAAAACATTGAAAACGAATCACTTTTTCTGTCTTCTTCACTGTAATAAGGATAACTAATTATCTCGTTAAATCCGTACCCAGCCATACGTTCGCGTACTAATGAAAGTGTTCTTTGGTATGTATCTACTTCAGTTGGAATAATAATACTCCTTATAGACGTTCTCGGAAGATTGTTTATATCATATATCCTTACCACCTCTTCTACTATATCTTCAGGAATAGTAATATCTCTTCTCCACCAAGGTGGTTCAATAGAGAGTGTGATTTTTTCTTTTTCTGAAACTTTGCAACCAAGATTTTCAAGGATTTTTTTTATCTCTGTGCTAGGAATTGCTACACCAATTCTATCTTCCAAGAATTTGGTGGTAACTAAAACATTTTTTAATTCGGCTTGCGCTTTTCCTTTTACTTCTGCTTTTGAAACTACTTTTGCATCTGTATACTTTTTTAATAAATCAACTGCGTATTCTGCTGCACGCTCTACACCTTCCTTAGCTAACCCTTTTTCAAAACGAGTAGAACTGTCTGTGCGCAACCCTAAACTTTTTGCGCTTTTTCTTGTACGTGTTGTGTGAAATAATGCAGTTTCTAAAATAATATTTTTTGTTTTATACGTTACGCTTGATTCTTCTCCACCCATAACTCCTGCTAGTGCAATTGGGCCTTTGTTATCTGCAATAACAATATTTTTAGATGTAAGTGAATACTCATTTCCGTCTAATGCTTTTAGTTTTTCTCCTTTTTTTGCCTCCCTTACATCTATTGAAATTGCATCCCCGCTTTTTTCTAGCTTATCTGCATCAAATGCGTGTAGTGGCTGTCCTAGCTTCATCAAAACATAGTTTGTAATATCTACAACATTATTTATTGGCCTTGCGCCTAATTCTCTTAATATTGTTTGCAACCACTGTGGTGAAGGGCCTACCTTAACATTTTCTATATAAACTGCAGTATAAATAGGAGATAAATCTTTTCCTGAAACTTTTGCCTTAACATGAGTTGTCTTTGGTGCTGGTAAAGAAGTTTTACTTTTTGTAGTTTTAACAGTTTTTCCAGTGGCTGCTGCAATATCTCTTGCAAGTCCCTCAACTGAAAATAGGTCTACTCTATTTCTTGTTACATCACAATCTATTACTGCTTCTGAACAATTTAATGCTTTTCTAAGAGGTGTACCAACTTTTAAAGCTTCATCTAGCACCATAATTCCTGCATGCTCATCACCTAAGCCAAGTTCGTCTTCTGCGCATATCATTCCCGCAGAATCAACGCCACGTATTTTTGCTTTTTTTATTTTAAAATCCCCTGGAAGTGTTGTGCCTGGTAATGCTACTGGAACTTTTTGCCCTACTTTAATATTGTTTGCGCCACATACTATTGTAAGTGTTTTTCCTAATCCTACTTTTACTGTTGCGATTTGAAGTTTATTTGCATCTGGATGCTTTTCTATTGCAGTAATAACGCCAACAACAACCTTCTTTAAAGATTCGTCTGGATAATTAATTGAGTCAACTTCTGTTCCTGACAATTGCAATACATCTGCAATCTTTTCTGCTGTTAACTTTGTGTTTATATATTCTTCAAGTAGTGATATAGGTAATTTCATACTAGAACTGTTTTAAAAATCTTAAATCACTTTTATATGAAAGACGAACATCGTTTATGCCGTGTTCTAACATCATAAGCCTGTCTATGCCAACACCAAATGCAAAGCCAGAATATTTTGCTGAATCAATTCCCATATTTTCAATTACTTTAGGATGAATTAGGCCTGCACCTAATAGTTCTATCCATCCAGTTTTTTTACATACAGAGCAGCCCTTTTGTTTACATATGAGACATGACATGTCTACTTCTAAAGATGGCTCTGTGTATGGGAAATAGTGTGGGCGAAACCGTACATCAACTTCATTTCCAAACAATCCCTTCATCATTGTTTCAAGTGTTCCTAATAAATCTGTAAGTCTTATACCAACATCTATTGCAAATCCTTCTATTTGATAGAATGCTGCTTCGTGACTGGCATCTAAAGCTTCGTTTCTATAGACTCTTCCTGGAGACACTATACGCTGTGGTGGTTTTCTTTCTTGCATTGTACGCAATTGCATATTTGATGTATGCGTTCTCATAACCCAATTTGGATGCTTATCAATATAAAATGTGTCTTGAATATCTCTTGCAGGATGATCCTTTGGGATGTTTAGTAGTTCAAAATTGTATTCTTCTGTTTCTACTTCGTTTCCGTGTACCACCTCGTAGCCCATCGATGTAAAAATGGCTAGTACTTTTTCTAAGTACTGATTAATTGGATGAATGGTCCCTCTTTTTTTTGCTGTTCCGGGAAGTGTGTAATCAAAGAATGTAGACTCTTTTTCTGTACGTGTAAATGTTTGACCTTTTTCTTCAAATAATTCTACGAGCTCGTCTTTTACCATGTTTAAAAACTTTCCCATATCTTTTCTGATATTTTCTGGAACTTCTTTCATTTGTTTTGACATTGATGCAAGTGTACCTTGCCTTCCTAGAATGTCATAAAAAAGACGCTCGTATGATTCCTTGTTTTGAACCTCATCAAGTGCCTCTTTTGCCTCACGTAATAATTTTTCTAATTGTTGTCTCATCTTATTATCTTTTTTTTGAATTTAATATGAAAAATACTTCAAACAATATTAGCGCTATTACAAAAATGAGCATATTCCACCATGCTAGCACTCGCACTGATTGCAGTAACAAAAGTGTTACTACTAGTAATGTTAGAAATAACGATTGTCTCCACATTACACCAAATCCTTCATGCAACCTATATCTTTTTATTATCCATGAACGAATAGTCCATCCAATGATAAAAAATGTTGCAATAAGAGCTAGTGTTAAGCTGAAGTAAAAAAAGAGAAATTCATACCATACAGCTGTAAATGGATCTACATTTAGCAGTATTAACCCAAAGGTTACCCAACCAATGGCTGCTGCTGCTATAAAAAGTGTGAAATAACCCTTTTCCCTCATAAATATTATCGTAATGTACCCTTAAATACAAGTATTTTATTGTCTTATGGTAATATAAAACACCTCGTCTTTCCCGAGACGTTTATTAATGTTACCAATAAGTGTGTGCTCTTGTAAACGAGCTTCTTGTGCCGCAACGCTTGAATTTGCTCTTAAAGTTAGTGTGTTGTCTCTAAATATAATTGGTTCAACCGCGTTTGCTAGATTTTTTTCAAATGTTTCAATAACTGCATCCTTTGCTACTTCTACAATAAATGTTGCGTCTATAGTTTTTTTAATACCCGCTCTATTAACTGCTCTTTTTATTTCTTCTCCAAAATTAACCCATGTCATACAAAAACCTTACCCCTTTTGGGGGTAAGGTTCAAGTTATTTACTATACATTAGTCTAGGAATCCACCGGCTTGTTTTTGCCACAAGCTCTTATATAACCCTTTTCTTTTCCTGGTTAATGAGGTGTGGCTGCCTTCTTCCTCAATCTTTCCGTTATGTAAGACGATTATTCTATCCATCTTCATAATGGTAGATAGTCTGTGAGCTATAACTATTACAGTTTTATTTTTCATTAATGTCTCAAGTGCTTTTTGAATTAGGTCTTCTGACTGTGAATCTAAACTTGATGTTGCTTCATCCAGAATAAGTATTGGTGAGTCTTTAAGAATTGCCCTTGCTATTGCAACTCTCTGTCTTTCTCCACCAGATAGCTTTACTCCTCTTTCACCAACGAATGTGCTATACCCTTCAGGAAAATTCTTTATGAATTCATGACTGTGTGCTAGCTTTGATGCGCGCATTACTTCTGCGTCTGTAGCGCTAGGTTTTCCGTAACGAATGTTTTCCTTAAGTGTTCTGTGAAATAGAATTGTATCTTGGCTAACAACTCCAATATTTTTTCTTAGACTTTCTTGTGTTGTTTTCACTACACGTTGACCGTCAATAAGAATCATTCCACGCTCAAGGTCATAATTTCTTAGCAAGAGATTAACAATTGTTGACTTACCTGATCCTGATGGTCCTACAAGCGCTATGCGCTCGTTTGGAGATATAAGAAGATTAAATCGTGATAATATACTTCTGGTTTTTCTGTAACTAAACCCAACATCCTTAAATTCAATTTCTCCTTTTACTACCTTTAATGAACGTGCGTCATGACTATCTATAATCTCATGAGGTGTTTCTAATATCTCTGTCATTTCGTCAGCTTCTGCTAGGTGCTCATAGAACCTCCTTACTATTCTTCCAACGTTAAACAATCTTCCGAATAGTGTGAAGATATAAGCCTGTATAAGCACAAAGTCACCAACAGTCAATAAACCTTTGTCCCATAATATAATTGCAAAATACATAATCCCAACTTCAAGCGATATCATTAGAAATCCAGTAAGTGCTTCGAAGATTGAATCTAGATTCCATGTAAGTTTTCTCATGCCCCGCAACTTCTCATTTACACGTGCAAAATAATTTGTTTCGCGCTTGTATCCTGTGAAAAGTTTCACATTTGCCTGATTTGTTATTGTGTCAGCAAGAACTGCTGTTACTTCTGAGTCAACCACACTCTTTTGTATGTCGTATTTTAATTTATATACACTCAATGCGTAATTAATAAGCAGATACACAAATACCCATACTAGAATTGCGATACCTAGTAGTGGATTTATTTTTGTCAGCACTATTGTAATTATTGTTAAATTAACGAAAATAGGTACAAACTCCCACTCTATAATGTCTGCTATTCCTTCAAATGCCCTTGAGAAACGATTCACCCTTTTTACTAACGAACCAACAAAATTATTGTTAAAGAAAGTTACAGAGTGGTTGTGCAGATATTCAAAACATGAGTTTGCTATGTCTGCCATTGCATGTGATTGAAAATACACATTTACAAAATTTGCCAGTCTCCAAAACATCCATGCTCCAATATGTAGACCCATGATTTGTATTAAAATAATTACCAATACGTCTGCGCTTGGTTCTATATTAGATTCACCTGCTATGATGTCAAAAAAATTCTTATAGAAAATTGGTGCAACAATATTTAAAACTGTTGCAGCGGATATTGAAACTACGATCAACAAAGCAGACCATTTGTATAGCAAAGCCTGGTCTAAGAATATTTTAAACGTTCTTTTTGTATAGTTTTCCATGATTTTTTGCGAATAAGCCCAATAACAGCACTATTTTGTGGTGTCACATGTATTATTGTATAAATTTTGTCAGAGCATTTCCGCCCTTAATTGAGTTATGTTGCTTATATATAAAGACGTAAAAACTGCCTAAACGTTACTCTTTGAAGGGGCAAATGTCTTTGTAATCACAATTTGCACAGATGAACTGACTAGGCTTAGCTTTAAAATCTGTAGCGCGCATCTCATCTACTAGTTCAACAAGTTTATTTTCTGCGTCTTCTAATTCTTTATCTGTTGCCGTAAATGACGCTTTACTAGCATTAGTAAGGTAGTAATAAGATAACGTAAATATTTTGTCTTTAAATCTATTTTCTTTTGCAAGTGCCATCTGATAAATAAGAAGCTGTAGTTTATCATCTTTTGTTAATTTTTCTTTTACAGTACCTGTTTTGTAATCAATTATTTCTACTCCTTCTTTTGTCTCGTCCATTCTATCAATACGGCCTTTAACAATTGCGTTTTTTAATTTAAGAGTAAATCCTTCTTCAAGTGCTAATGGTAATTCTTTGTTTTTCTTTTCTTTTTCGTAAATCGCTTTTAATTGTTCTAATCCACTTTTTTTATATCTATTTTGTTCTTCAGTGCTATCAAACCAATCTGTTTGCCATGATGATTCATATAAATTTTTTATTTCTTTAAAGTCAATTAAATCTCCAAGAGTTTTATCTGACTTTTTAGGTTTTTGTTCAAATAAATTTGCTACTCGTGTCCCCTGTCTTTCTTTTGCAAGTATATATGCTTGGTAAAGAGTATTGTGCATACTTTGCCCAAAACTAAAACTTGCTTTTCCAGGAACTGGTATCTTTAAAAGAAACGCGTATCTATACTGCCAAGGACATGTTTCAAATGCTCTAAATTGACTAAAAGAAAACTTAGCAGGAAGTGGGGGGCTCCAAACTTCAGATCCAGCTTCTTTCTTTTTCTTTAAAGTCTCTCTTTTGGTAAAATCTACAACGCCGGTTGGTTTTTTTGCTTTTTTCTTTTCTAACTTTTTTACTAAGCCAGTTTCTATTAAAAACTGTGATGGTTTTCTTACTGTTTTTCCACCGTAATCTTTTGCAGTACTAAAATATAATCCTGTTTTTGCGCGAGTGCATGCAACATAAAACAATCTGCGTTCTTCTTGAGTGTGTACGTCCCCTTCTGGAAGGATTTCTCTTATCAATGGCTCTGGTATTTCTATTGGATCTCTTCTAGAAATAGATGGAAATGTTTTATCAATAAGTTTTGGTATAAATACATATTCAAATTCTAGACCTTTAGATGCATGAATAGTCATAATACTAACTGCCTCTGGTCCCTCGTCACCTAGTGATGGGAGACCGCCCTGTTCTCCTGATTCTAAAAGATAATTGAAGTATTCCATAAAATCCTTTAAATGTGGGTCGTCTTCTGATGCTGCAAAATCTACTATCTCTTTAAAAAATTGTTGTAGCTGCCATAACTTTAAATAGTTTGTGTAATTAGGTTTTTCGTTTAAATGTTTTTGAATTCCAAAATCTATTAATACTTGAATAAATAATTGTTGTGGGGAGCGAGTTTTTGCTAACTCAGTATGTTTTTCTATTAACCGTACTAATTTAAATAATAATTTTTTAGTGCGTTCAGCAATATGCGTGTGTCCGTGATAATGAGAGATTGTATAAAACAATGCCCATTGTTTTCTTCTTGCAACATGCGTTAGCTTTGCTATGTCTTCTGGGCTAATTTTCATAATCTCCCATGAAAGTACCCTGAAAAGAGCTGTTGATTCATGATAGTTATCTAGGAGTTTAAAATATGAAACTATGTCTACAATGATAGGTTTTCTAAAAAGTCCACGGGATGCTACAAACTGATAGTCAATTTCTGCATCTGTGAGTGCTGTCATAAAAACTTTTGCAGTATCGTTTGAGCGAACTAATATTGCTATATCATTTAATGAGTCAACTTTTTTATTGTTTACAAGATTAATTATTTTTTTTACCACTTGCTTTGTTTCGTCTTCTGAATCTAAGGCTTCAATGTGTACGATTTCTCCTTTTCCTTTCTTAACTGCTGCAAGCTTTTTAGATATTTTCATTTTATATTCCAGACGGTCTGGATTATTTAGTTGTATGAAATCGTAAGAAAGGTCTAGTATGTTTTGTTTTGAACGATAGTTAGTTGTTAAAAAAACTTCTTTTGCATTTTTATACCTTTCTTTGAACTGCAAAATATTACTCACAGACGCTCCACGAAAACGATAAATCGCCTGATCGTCGTCTCCTACAACTGTAATGTTATTGTCTGGACCAGCTAACATTTTAATAAGTTCAAATTGAGCCCAGTTTGTATCTTGAAACTCGTCTACTAAAATGTATTTAAATTGTTTTCTAAGTTGTTCTAAAATCTTTGGACGTTTTTTAAATAACTCCATTGTATAGTTTATAAGATCTCCAAAATCTAAACTTCCATCATTTTGAAGTAACTGTTGGTACGTATGATAGGCTTCAGCAACTTCTTTTACACGAGCAATTTCTAAACCTAGTATTTCTTTTTCAGCTGCACCTTCTTTAAGACTTTTTTTAATATAATCTAAGTTTTCACTATTAAGTGTTAGATTTTCTGCATACTCTAAATATTCTTTTGGAGTTATTGCCTCGTCTTTTAGTTTAGAAAAATGCTGTGTTAGTGCTTTTATACTTTTTGTAGGTTTTCCTAGAGGTTTGTAATAATCTAGGTTGAATTTGTCTAAGTTTTTTCTTATAAGTAACCACTGCCCTGTGTCATCAAGAATTTTTGCATCAGGGTCTAGTCCAATTTCTAAACCATAATCTTTTAATATGTTTTTACAAAATGAGTGGAAAGTAGATACAAAAAGATCTAAATATCCGTATGGAAGCAGTTGGTCTATTCTATCTTCCATTTCGCCTGCTGCTTTTTCTGTAAAAGTAAGCGCCAGGATTTCTTCTGTTCTTGCTAACTTTTTTTCTACCAAATAAGCAAGTCGTCTGGTAATTACTGTTGTTTTTCCTGTTCCCGCACCTGCTACTATCAAAAGAGGCCCTTCCTCATGGGTAACAGCCTTTTTTTGTTCAGTGTTTAGTCCTTTCAATAGTTCCATTTACCTATTGTAGCATATAAAAAAACGCCCCGTGTGGGGCGTTTTATATATCTGTATTAGTTTCCGAAGATTCCACCGCGCACTTCTATACTCCCTCCAACATTAGGTGCAGTTGCTCCTGCAGAACCACCTCCCGAATCTGAAGTGCCTGAATTATCTCCACCTTGTGATGGTGGATATACGCTAAATGCTGGTTTTTCTTTTAATGTTCCATATCCACATCCGTCTGGATTTGGATCAGATATTGGCATTCCACTTAGAGTTGTTGCGTTTCCGTGCCAATGTCTATCTTTACAATTAGGCTCACTATCTCCACCAGTTCGTAATAGACTGGTTGGAATTAGATAATCTTTGTAAGAAATTACTTGTATAAGTCCAAGGCATTGAGCTGGTTTTCCTGCACATACTTCTTCTGCTGCACATGCGGTCTTTTCATTTGCACATACTCCGTCTGAACAGAATGCTCTACCAATTTCTTTAATGTTGCAACATACAGGTACTACCTCTCCACAATCTGCATCTGTAGTACATTTTGCAGGTCCTGCTGCCATCTCTGCTTTCAAGTTATTTATCTCCGTGCCTAATTGTGATGCATCTAAGAACCCTGCTCTACCGCCTCCAGCTTTTGCTTGATTTTGAAGAGATTGTAAGTTTGTAATTCTTTTTGCAAGATCCGGGTCGTATCCTGGGAAAATTCCTGTACACGCCGGACTTCCACCCTGATAATCTGTTACTGGAATTCCGGTTCCTGGAAGTGAACCATATTTTCTTTCATAGAATGTTTCTTCGCATTCTTTTTCTAGAGCGTCGAGTGCTGCCATTTTTGATTTATGCTGAGCTTCAGCTTCTTTAACGAAGTCGTCATGCGCTTTATTCGCTGCTGCGTCTTCTACTTCTCTTGCATCTAGCGCTGTTTGATTTCCCGTATCAAATGTTAGTTTGCATTGCTCCATCATTCCAGCTGTTGTTTTATCTCTTGGTGGATTTTCTAGACATTTGTCGTAATCTTTTTTTACTTGCTCTCTTTGCTGAAACTTTGCCTCATCAAATCCATTGTCTAAGTTGTTTAATATGTCTTGTGCTAATTGGTGTGATTGTTCAAATAAATCTTTACATGGGTCTGCTAGTTGAGCTTCTGTTTCACAAGCTTGTCTTTCCGCATCAAGAGTTCTTCGTGTTTCCCAATAATTATCACTTGCGGTTTCCAAATCTACAGCTAACTTATCTGCTGCTGCTGCTTTTCTTTCTGCGAGTTCTGTATTTACTAGACCACGAGTAGCTGCAATTTCTTCACAAGCAACTGCGGTACTTACACCGCCATCAAGGTTTAGTGCGTCGTTATTTCCCCCGTTTCCCCCATTTCCTAAATTTCCTCCTAAATTTGCTATTAATATTCCTGCACCCGCAAGTACCGCAACTCCTACTGCAAGCTTTGTAATTATTGATTTATTCATATTTTTTATTAGTTATTACTATATTGATACCCTACATTTTCAGTAAATAAAGTCAAATATAATAAAAAGACCTTTTTCAAGGTCTTCAATGTCTAAATGAGCTCTATGAGCTCTTGCACTTCGGGTCCGTGCATGACGAAGATTTTTTTGCTCGTAACCGAAACTTCAGGAAATTTTTCGTGCACAAACTTCTCTGCACGCGCAAGCTCTGTTACTAGAAAGCTGATTTCCTCTTCATTTCCTCCTGGTCCTTCTGGAAACGTTATTCCAGCTGATGCGTACGCTGCGCAATCAGTATGTGCTGTTAGAATGACTTCCTCAACTCCTCCTCTTGCTATTGCAATTGCAATGTGGCTATGTGCAACTTTTTCCTCATCACATTCTCTTGTGAGACATTTTGCCCCACCAGCAAGTGCGAGGTCGTAACACGAACCAAGCTGACCACTTTCGGTGAGAAGCTTGTGAACCGGATCAAGCAACCGGCAATCCATGCATCGTACTATCAATGTCTTTGCCATACTGTCCCCCTAGTTTTTGTTTGGCGGCTGAAGATGCTTGTATTTCTTTCCGACCCGAAGACGGGTAAGTTCTTTTTCAATTTTTGCAGAAAGAAATGCAAAATCTTCATCTGAACTTTGTTTTGTTTCTAATAATTTTTCTGCGCGTTTTCTTGCTTCTTCTGCGCGCTCCATATCCAACTCTTCTACTTTTTCTGCTGTGTCAGCTAAAATTTTTAGATTTGGACCTTCTACTTCTAGAAAACCTCCAGAGACCGCAAGAGGCGTTATTCCATTTTCGTCTTCAACTACAATTTCGCCAGTAGCAAGAAAAGAAACTAGTGGAATATGATTTTCTAATACTGTAATTTCACCTTCTGCTGTTGGAAGAGTTACCCTTGTTGCTTTTGAGTCTTTGAAAAGCGTTCTCTCTGGGGTGATAATCGATACTTTCATATATTACTTCTTTCTTACTTCGTCGATGGTTCCTTTCATGTAAAAATCCTGTTCAGTAACGTCGTCATACTTTCCGTCAAGAATTGCTTTAAATCCTGAAATTGTATCTTTTAGAGGTACGTACTTTCCTGAAATTCCTGTAAATACTTCTCCTACAAAGAATGGTTGAGAAAGAAATCTCTGTACTTTTCTTGCACGTGTAACAAGTAGCTTATCTTCTTCTGATAGCTCTTCCATCCCCAATATTGCAATAATATCTTGAAGCTCTTTATAGCGTTGCAAAACTTTCTGCACTCCTCTGGCAACTTCATAGTGTTCGTCTCCAACTATATTTGGATCTAGTATTGTTGAACTTGAGTCTAGAGGATCTACTGCAGGATAAATACCTAGTTCAGCTAGAGAACGTGCTAGTACCACTGTTGAGTCTAGGTGAGCAAATGTTGTAGCTGGAGCCGGGTCTGTAAGGTCGTCAGCTGGTACATACACTGCTTGCACTGATGTGATTGAGCCGTCTTCTGTTGATGTAATACGTTCCTGTAGTGCTCCCATTTCTGTTGCAAGTGTGGGCTGATATCCTACTGCTGAAGGAATACGTCCCAAGAGTGCTGACAATTCTGAACCAGCTTGAGTGAATCTAAAAATATTATCTACGAAAAATAATACATCTTGCTTTTCTTTGTCACGAAAATGCTCTGCCATAGTAAGACCTGTGAGTGCTACTCGCGCACGTGATCCTGGGGGTTCGTTCATTTGACCAAACACTAGTGATGTTTTATCTAATACTCCTGATTCTTTCATCTCATGATACAAGTCGTTTCCTTCTCTAGTTCTTTCACCTACTCCGGCAAATACTGATACTCCTGAGTGTTCTTGAGCTATGTTTCTGATAAGCTCCATGATTACCACAG
>CAZKTI010000003.1:0-20837 GCA_964555725.1 uncultured Gammaproteobacteria bacterium
ACTCTCTCCTATTCCTTTTTCTTTTGCCAGTGCTTGAGTGCTAAATATCATTTTACCTAGCACTGGCACATCTTCATCTGTCACTTGAGTAAGTGAGCTTATATGTTTTTTAGGAATTATAATTATATGAATTTTTGCTTTGGGATTAATATCATTAAAAGCCATCACTGCCTCATCTTCGTATACAATCTCAGCTGGTATGTTTTTTTCTACAATAGAACAAAATATACAATTATCTACCATATTGTTTATGATTCTTTTTCCTCTCCGTCAGCTTGCTTATCATCTCTTTCGTCTTTTTCTTCGTCTTTTTCTTCGTCTTTGTTTTCGGCTACATCTTGAATTTCGTCGAGCTCTTTGAATTTTTTTGCAAGCTCTACTGCAGTTTTTTTCCTATCATAAATTTCTTGAATACTTGATTCCATATCGCGAATAATAATTGTGTTATCAAGTACTTCTTTTTGACCAATAATAAGTGTGAAGCGCGCTTTTAACTTTGCCGCGTGCTCTAATTGTGGTTTTAATCCATCTTTTGATAATGTCTCTGCAACTTTAAATCCGCGAATACGCAAATCTTCAATTAATTTTAATGCTTCTCTTCTTGCTTGTTCTCCGAGTTGTGCAATATACACATCTGGAGCATACGCATCTTGGGGTGTATACCCTGCATCACGCATAGCTAGAAGCACTCTCTCAACTCCAAGTGAAAATCCTACAGCTGGTGTTTCTCGTCCACCTAAATTTTCTATGAGCGTATCATATCGCCCACCTCCGCCTAATGCGGATTGTGCTTTTTCTTCTGCACTTTCTTGGGAAGGAAATATTTCATATACTGTTCTGTTGTAATAATCTAAACCTCGAACTAAATACGGGTTTAGTTGATACGGTACTTCCATTTCATCTAGATATTCTAGTACCTTAGTAAAATGCTCGTGTGCTTCTTCACCTAAATGATCTATAATTTGTGGCGCTTCTGCTTTTACAGGCTGACACTGCGCCTGTTTGCAATCTAATAGGCGTAAAGGATTTTTAGTTAATCGTTTCTTGCAATCTGCACAAATTATTTTCTGGCTCTTCTTATAATATTGCGTGAGCCTCTTTGCATATTCTTTTCTGTCTTCTTTATCGCCAATACTATTTATTTGTATTAGTGGCGTTATACCAAAGTTTTGAAAGAAATTGAAACATATTAATATGTGTTGCGCATCAATTATAGGATGATTATCACCAATGGATTCAAATCCAAGATGATAAAATTGTCTGGTTCTCCCTGCTTGTGGTCGTTCATATCTAAACATAGGTCCCCAATACCACAATCGGATGGGTTGTGGTTCTGTAAACATACCATGTTGTATATATGCACGAACGATTGATGCGGTTGCCTCTGGTCTCAAAACAACATTTTCTCCCCCACCATCTTTGAAGGTAAACATTTCTTTTGAAACAATATCAGTAAAATCGCCTAGTGAGCGCTTAAACAGCTGTACTGGTTCAAGTATTGGCGTGTCTATTCGTTTATATCCATACTGATGTGCTAGTGTTTGCGCAAGTGAAAATACTTCCTGCCAGAATTTTTGTTCTGAAGGAAGGTGATCCTTAAATCCACGCAAATTTTGTACTGGACGTACACCTCTTTTTTTTGGCATCCATTCTTCTTTAGATAAAGCTGATGCTTGTTTTTTAGCTGTTACTCTAGTTGTCTTTTGTATTGGCATATTTATTCAAATACTTGTATACGATCTAGCGGCCATCCTCGAAACCACACTTTACCTACTATTAAATTTTCGTCAACTGGTCCAAAGTTTCTTGAATCAAGTGAATGTGTACGGTTGTCTCCCAGAAGAAAATATTCGCCTATTGCTAATTCATAACTATCTTGCCCACCATGAACCGTGGTCATGGTACCGTCTGCCAAATAAGCATTTTCATTTAACTGAATCTCGTTACCAGCACTATCATATATAAAAACTTCATTGTTTCTGATTTCTATTCTCTCACCTGGCATTCCAATAACACGTTTGATGAAGAATTGGCTAGGGTCTCTTGGGTATCTAAAGACAGTAATGTCTCCCCTTGTAGGATCTGAAATGCGGTATGAAATTTCATTTATCATTAAGTATTCGCTGTCAAAAAAATTAGGTTCCATTGATGCGCCCTTTACATAAAAAGGTTGGATTAGAAAATATCTAATTGGTAAAATTATTGCGGCTGCAAGCACCAATACTTTTACTGTTTCCCCAACAAAGGAGAAGAATGATTTAAACCACCCTTCTTCTTGAACCTCTTCTTCTCTTGCGAATTGTTCTAATAGATAATCGTCGTCAGAAGAATCTTTTTGTTTTGACCGTCCAAACATAATGAAACTTATTGAATAGTGTTTACATACTAGCTAGCCGCTATCTGGATACTATAAAAAATTGCTATTATTTAACGCTAATATAAAAGCCTCGTTAGAGGCTGTCTACAACAGCATACCAGAAAGGAGCCCATAGTGCAAGAGCCTTTTTGATTCTTTTTGGCAATAATATGTATCATTTTTCTTTAAAGTGAGTTATATAAATAGGTTGTTCAATATCACACTGCGAGGTATACTAAACATTAGAAAAAGTAAGACAGTTTATGGAACATCTTAAAATAGAACTTCTTCCAGATGGTGAGGCAAAAATCACTGAACCGAAACATAAAAATACAGGAGCGTTACAAACACTGATACGAACAACGTTTTACACGCTTGTTTTTTTATTGGTTGGTGTTGGAGCATTTACCTATCGAATTGCTACCCTTGAAACTAGCATCAGTGGTCATGGTGCTTCTATAAATATTTTTTCACATGTCAAAAATTTTATTGGCTTTAGCGATAGTATAATTCAGGGTGCGCCAACGGATAGAATAAACATATTACTTCTAGGTAAAGGTGGTCTTGGTCATGAAGGTCCACACTTAACAGACACGATTATTCTTGCGAGTATAAAACCATCAACAGAAGAGATAGCTCTCGTATCTATACCTCGTGATCTTGTGGTGTGGCAAGATCAATATCAGTGGAGAAAAATAAATCATGCAAATTCATTTGGTGAAGAATTGAATCCAGGAAAAGGAGGTGTATTTGCAAGTAAAATTATTGGAAGAACTTTGCAACAACCTATTCACTACTACATCACCGTAGATTTTAACGGTCTTGTACAAATTGTTGATATTCTGGGCGGACTTAAAATAGATGTGAAGCAAGAATTTACAGATTCGTCTTATCCAACAGATGATTTTCTTACCACCACTATTTCATTTGAAAAAGGTAAGCAAACTATGGATGGGGAGCAGGTGCTTCAATTTGTGCGTTCACGCCACGGTACTAATGGAGAAAGTAACGACTTTGCTCGTGCTCGCAGACAACAGTTAGTTTTAGAAAGTTTAAAGGACCAGGCTCTTAGCCTTGGATTAATTTTTAAGCCATCAAAAATAAATGCCCTTCTAAAAACAGTTGATCAAAACATACAAACAGATCTTACAAATGATGAAATCTCAACCTTTGCTGGAATGGTCAACAAATTTGAAAACACCGATGTAAGTAGGTTGGTACTGGATGACAGTCCTCAAGGTCTACTTCGCTCTCTTATTACTTCAGAAGGCGCCTGGGTACTTACACCACGACATGGGAGTTTTTCAGAAATTGCTTTTGCAGTTGAACATGTCTTTACAGCTATTAACAAGCGCCCTGACCCTTTACGTGTTGCTGTGAGAAATGGCACTAATATTACTGGTCTTGCAAATATTGCAGCTGATCTTCTCACTGCGGCAGATATATATGTTACAGAAATCGAAAACTCAAATAGAAAAGACTGGGAGCAAACGGGCGTATATAAGCTGACTGGTAATGCTTCTGAAGATGAGCTATTGTGGCTTTCTCAGGCTTTTGGTGGAAATGTATCGCTTGGACTTCCAGACTGGCTAGAAATCTCAGACGAAGTTCATACTGCGACTACAACCAAGACTACTATTCCTGAGTCTGATGTTTTATTAATTCTTGGAGCAAACACGGAAAGAATACTACAACCATGAGTTCATGGAGAACAAACCCGGTTTCAGTAGTACTTATAGGTAGAGTTAATGTTGGAAAATCTACTCTCTTCAACAAAATGACCGAAAAGACACGAGCTCTTATGAGCAGAATCCCTGGCACAACTCGGGATGCGAATCAAGGACTTGTTGAATGGAATGGAAAAGAATTTACTCTTATAGATACTGGTGGATGGCAAGAACAAACTGATGATGAAATCATTACTTTAGTTAGTAATGAATCTATGAAGTGGGCGGAAGCCGCTTCACTTGTTCTTTTAGCTGTTGATGCAAAAGATGGTATCCTTCCCGAAGATAAAGCGCTTGTGCGAATACTAAAGAAAAAGAAGAAGAAGGTATTACTAATCATTAATAAGATAGATAAAGACAAAAGAGAAACCGCAAAAAATGATGCGTATGGGCTTGGCCTGGGTGAACCGCTTCTAATCTCAGCAACCGAAGGAAGGGGTGTTGGTGATTTACTAGATTTAATTATTGAAAATATTAATGTAAAAAAAAGTAAAGTACTTAATCCAATTACAATTTCACTTATTGGTAAACCTAATGTTGGAAAATCCAGTACAGTAAATGCAATAGCGGGAAAAGAAATTATGATGGTTTCTGCAACTCCGCATACAACACGAGAACCGCATCCAGTTTTTGCACATGCTTTTTCGGAAGATTGGCTAATAGTTGACACAGCAGGTATAAGAAGAAAATCTAAAGTTGGTGACCAATTAGAAAAAAGGGGTACCCATGCATCTATTAAACAAGCGCTTACTACCGATGTTAACTGGTTACTAATAGATATTTCAAAAAGAGTTTCTAACCAAGATAAGAAATTATCTGAAGATTTAATAGACACCAGACGCGGCTTGATTATAGTTGCAAATAAATGGGACTTAGTAGAAAACAAAACAGTAAAAACACAAAATGAGCTCTCAAGTTACTTACGTTCAAATTTCCGCGCACTTAAATGGGCGCGAATTATGTTTGTTTCTGCAAAGGATAGGAAGGGTTACAAAAACCTTCTTGCACTCACTAAGGAGTTAAATGATAAGCAAAACAGCCATCTTGATGAAGTAAAGTTGCGTGAGTGGTGGAAACGCTTTGTACATCAGCATAAAGATGCTACAAGGCCAAAAAATCCAAATAGACGTATTAAATTTCTAGGGTTTAAACAGATAGACGCTAACCCCATTACATTTCAATTATCTGTTGGGAATAAAGATTTTATACCAGATGCGCTTATTCATATTATGGAAAAAGAGATTCGTGACATTTTTGACTTGTATGGTGTGCCGTTTGTTGTCACACTAAAACATATACGCTTATGACGGTCTACTCATTTGATAAATTTCTTCGTCATTTCGCTCCAGTGCTCTACGCCGTATTATTAATACGACTTACTTCGCGCTTCACTCATTCCTTGAACTTTATTCAAATGTGTAAACCTAAAATATTATGATAGTTATAGTTGGATTAGGAAACCCTGAAGAAAAATATAAAAACACCAGACATAATGTAGGAAGTGAAGCTATACACTATCTTACTGGTGCATGGGGCGCTCCATTACTTCGTGAAAATAAAAAGACCTTCTCTCATGAGAGCACTGTTATGCTGCAAAATGAAAAGGTTCTTCTTGTAATTCCTACTACCTATATGAATGAAAGTGGGAAATCAGTACAAGCTTTGAGTAGTTACTATGATGTACCTGTTAAAAACATATGGGTTATTCATGATGATTTGGATATTAATATTGGTGACTTTAAAATAGCCTTTAATAGAGGAAGTGCTGGAAACAACGGAATTAAAGACATCTCACAGAAACTTGCTACTCAAAAATACTACCGTTGGAGAATTGGTATACGAAGTGAAACTCTTTCAATATTTGGTGCTATTCGTAAATCGTTTGTACTTTCAAAGTTGAGAAAAGGAGATGCAGATAAAATTAAATCAACCTTCCAAAAAATAAAAGAGTCCCTTGAACTTGCGCTTCAAAAAGACCCTGAATTTTCAATGAATAAATATAATTAAAAAGTCATTGTGGTGAATGACTTTACTCCTGCTCAATCTCGTATGTGACTCGGTTTACCCCAGTTGCATTAGTGATGCTTGTTGAAATTTTTTCGAGCACCTCCCAACCTGGAAATTGTCCGATGACGTTAATGACACGTGTATGTGTCCGTTCGTCCCCTTGCACTCCTACTGATAGTGCGTCACTAAGAAATTCGGCACGAAGCCCATGAGGTTTAGCGATCTCATTTGCTTTAAGAAGGGTTTCTTCATCATTCATACTTAAGCCTCCTATTTTGCAAATTTCGCAAAATGTCTAATTTCAGATTACATTCATCACTCATAAAGTCAAATAAAAGACCACCTTAACATGTGGTCTTTTAAATACTTTCAAGATATCGCCTGCCAGCGCATAATGCATAAAAAAATTATGCATCATGACTTGGGGTTACTATCTAGATGTAGGAGGGGTGATCCAGAATTCACCGCTGACAGACGAAATCCTAAAAGTATTTATTAAAATGGGAAGAGAGCGACCGAAGGTCGCTCCCTGTTAGGTGTTGTAGTGAAACGCGAGTTGCGAAGGAAGTCGCTGAACTATCTGGCGTACTGCCTTGAGTTCTCCAATTCTTCCCGAACGCTTCTTCCTGGATGTGTCGAAGGCGACGTTGTTGCATGCCTGTTTTGCAGACACAGCTTTTGTCGCGCGAACTAGATGGTATTCACCATCTTCTCCTTTTTCAAAAACGTTCCACCATACCCTTTTTCGAGGTTGCTTTGTTCTGGTCAATTCTCTACCCCCCTATTACGCGATTACTTTCTATTACAGCGCAACGGCATAATATATCATAGCATAGGTTCTATGTCAAGTTATAGGCTCCTTTTTGTTCGAAAACACTAACAGTTTGCACTATTTTTTTGTAGATGCTACTAAAGGATTATGGACATAAAACATATATATAAAGATAACCTACTATATCCTTCTTTATTAAAAGAGATATATGACCCACCAGATATGCTCTATTATAAGGGCATTATTCCTAAAAATAATGCATTAAAACTCTCTGTTGTTGGTTCTAGAAAAATGTCTCCTTATGGTAAATCGGTTCTTGAGTGTCTCCTTCCCCCTGTAATACAAGCAGGGATTGAAATAATATCTGGACTTGCTATTGGAGTTGATGGTGAGGCTGCTCGTATAACTTTAAAAAACAGTGGAATTACTCATGCGGTTATTGGTTCTGGGCTTTCAGAAACTCTGCTTTATCCAAAGGCACACATTGGATTAGCGCATGACATTCTTAAAAAAGGTGGTTCTATTATTTCTGAACATGACACAACTGTTCCAGCGCTTCCACGACATTTTGCCATGAGAAACAGAATTATTGCAGGATTATCACATGCGGTATTAATTGTTGAAGCAGCTGAAAAATCTGGCTCTCTCATAACTGCAGAATGTGCATTAAACTATGGAAGAGAAGTACTGGTGGTTCCTGGAGAAATAACTAAAATAAACTCAAAAGGAACTAATACTCTTATAAAAAATGGTGCTTATATTGTTGACTCTCCTTCTGATATACTTTCTTTATTTAATATAGAAAGCGCAATTACAGAAACAAAAATCACTGAGCCATTACTTGTTGAACTTTCTAGTGGACCTAAACATATTGATGAACTTGCAAATGCTCTGCATTTGACGGTTTCTGAAGTCAGTGCTAGATTATCGAAATTAGAAATTGTCGGTATTGTCAAAAATATCGGAAACATGCATTACATAAAGAATTAAAAAGTGTTACAATAGGTTTCAACATGGCAAAAACATTAGTTATCGTCGAGTCCCCTACTAAAGCTAAAACGATTGGTCGCTTTCTTGGCAAAGATTATATCGTTAAGTCTTCGTACGGACATTTACGTGATTTACCAAAAAGTAAATTGGGTGTTGATATTGAGCATAATTTTGAACCAGAATATGCTGTTCCCAAGGACAGCAAAAAATTAGTTACTGAATTAAAAAATGATTTAAAAAAATCTGATAGCGTAATACTTGCAACTGATGAAGACCGCGAAGGAGAAGCAATTGCATGGCATCTTATACATGCTTTAAAGCTTGATAATTCTAAAAAAGATATAAAAAGAATAACGTTTCATGAAATTACTAAGAGCGCTATTGATAAAGCGCTTGAAGAGCCAAGAGAAGTAAATGGTCATTTGGTTGACGCACAACAAGCAAGGCGTGTGTTAGATAGGCTTGTTGGATATAAGCTATCCCCTTTCTTGTGGAAAAAAGTAATGTACGGGCTTTCTGCTGGTCGTGTTCAGTCTGTCGCAGTTAGACTTATTGTTGAAAGAGAGCGCGAACGTGATGCTTTTAAAATTGAAGAGTATTGGACTATTGAAGCTGAATTTACAACTGACAAAAATGAAGTGATTACAGCAAAGCTTGCAAAGATTAACAAGAAATCTTTAGATAAGTTTGAATTTAGAAATGAAAAGGCAGTTAAAAAAATTATAGAATCGTTTCCGAAAGAATGGAATATTTCAGACGTTAGCACTAAAAAAACTACTAGAAAGCCTCAGCCTCCGTTTACTACTTCTACTCTTCAGCAGGCAGCAAACAGAAGATGTGGGTATTCTGCAAAACAAACAATGAGACTAGCGCAACAACTATACGAAGGTATGGATGTTGGCACTGGCGGAGAAGTTGGTCTTATTACATATATGCGTACAGACTCTTTGAATCTTTCCAAAGATTTTATTGATGCTTCTCGAGCATATATTAAAAACGCTCATGGCGAAAAATATTTGCCTAAAAAACCAGCAGTTTTTAAAGCAAAGTCTAAACTTGCACAAGAAGCTCATGAAGCCGTTAGGCCAACACACGCTGAATTATCACCTGATAAAGTAAAAAAATATTTGGATCCCAAACAATTTAAACTCTATGAACTTATATGGCAAAGAGCTGTTGCGTCTCAAATGGAACCAGCTATTATGGAAAATGCTTCGATCTCTATTGCTTCAAAAAAAGAAGAATTTATATTTAAGTCTTCTGGCCAAATAATTACTTTTGACGGCTTTCTTGCAGTATGGCCACAAGCAGTGGAAGAAAAAACCCTTCCAAAAGTTTCAGAAAAAGAACCTGTCACTCTCAAAGAGCCAAAGCCAGAGCAACATTTTACTGAGCCTCCTGCTAGGTATTCTGATGCTAGCTTAGTTAAAGCTTTGGAAGAACACGACATTGGTCGTCCTTCAACTTACGCTCCAACCATTGCAACAATAATTGATAGGGGGTATGTTGAGAAAGAAGAGAGACGCCTTAAACCAAAAGATATAGCAGTTTTAGTTACAAAACTTTTGGAAGAACATTTTGAAAAAATTGTAGATTACGAATTTACCGCAAAGATGGAAAATGAATTTGATAAAATCGCTGAAGGTAAAACCGAATGGCAACCGGTTATTAAAAAATTTTATGAACCATTTGAAAGGAATCTCAAAATGAAAGAAGAAACCTTAAACAAAAAGGACATTACCGAGGAAAAGACCGAGGAGAAATGCCCTCTTTGTAAGAAAGACTTAGTCATTAAAATGGGGAGATTCGGAAAATTTTATGCATGCACAGGATATCCTGAATGCAAGCACACAGCACAAATTGGAAATGGAAAAGAAAAGAAGGAACCAAAAAAATTAGATGAAAAATGCCCAGAGTGTAACAGCGCCCTTGTAGAACGTGTTGGGAAATTTGGCCCTTTTATTGGTTGCTCTAACTATCCGAAATGTAAGTATATTAATAATAAAGCGTCAGAGCTTGGTGTAAAATGCCCTAATTGTGATGATGGTGAAATAGTTACAAAGAGAACTAAGCGTGGAAAACCTTTCTATGGATGCAACAAATATCCAAAATGTGAAACTGCTTTTTGGACAAAACCTACGGGAGAACAATGTCCGGCTTGCAAATCACTTCTTACGTTTGCTGCCAAAGGAAAGATTAAATGCTCTAAGTCAGATTGTACGTTTGAGAAAGACGGCGAAGAGCCAAAAGAATAAATAAGCTAAAAGCCCTGGGCAACCAGGGCTTTTTCTTGACAAAATTATTAAATTTGTAATACTCAAGCAAATGTCCTGGGATGCCCTTCCTGGTGGCACGAGGCGTGAGGGCAATCCTGGAATACGTCTTTAGGCGTAAGGCTCGTGCTGATTATTTAAGGCAGATCCTGCCAGTGGTTGCCCCACGTCCTTACCCCATACCTTTTGATGATGGAAACTTCTTTTTAGAAGTTAGTGCGTGCCTCTCCCAATAGTCCCTGCCCTTTTTTAAGAAAGCGAAGTACCTAATAAACATCATCGCCCACGCACATTCAAATGCCCTTTTTGGGTAGCTCCAGAGCACAACGCTCACATAAGCTCCTTTGCTGGTTTAACAACTGGCTCTTTTTTTAACTAAAAAACACCTGGCATTTACTGATGTGGCCAGATGTTTTCTAAGCGGAAAAGCTACAAACCCCAAAACAAAGTAATACTAGGGTGATCTTTCCCGCAAAAGAACTATAGCATACGCATATAAAAACAAAAACACCTCAGGAATTTCCAGAGGTATTTTTGCGTTTTAGGGTAAACCTAGTATTACTACCGCACTCTACCACGCACTTTTATTTTTGTCAAATTATTGTGCTAAAATCTAAATTTTTTCTATATACAAATCTGCTATTGAAAATGAAAATGGATATTCTGTGGTTAGCGTTATGTTACTTATAAAGCTACTGCTCTCATATCCTAAAAATGCTGGCATACATAGCGCTTCTCCACTCTGGCAAGTACTAATTTTTTCGTTATAAAGAACGGTTCCTTGTGCATCTGTTATTTTTATAAATACTGGTCTTGCTTCCTTTAGAAGATCGCGGTCTATGTTATTTCCCGATTGTATATGAAAACCTACTTTATAGGTATTATCAAGGAAGTTCATTGATATGCTCTGTGGGCCTTCAGACTCTCCTGTGGTAACCGCAGAGTCGTTAAGGTATGCTCCTATGCTATTTTCAGGATTATATTCAAATGACACGCCCCTGTTTTCAAACTCACTAGTAAGAAAATCTGTATTTTCATTTACTACTCTAAACTGAATTGGAAATATACGAAATGAACTGTCGTCTACAAGCGCTGCTAGATACATCCCTTCGACTTCAGAAATGTTATGGAAAGGTACTTCTGCTACCTTTCGTTCAATTGTCACTCCTAAAACATCTGGACCATTATTATGCTGGTTGGGAGCAAATGCTATAGCTATCATAACCATTAACATGGTTGTCATTCCTACGAACCCTGACACGGTGAGGCCGGTCAGCTGTAAAATGTTTGTAAATGACACAATAGTCCTTGCCTCAACTTTTGAATTGGGAGTCACTTTCACACGTGGGTCTTCGAACATATCTAAATGGTTATACTTATCCATAGTAATTTCAATAAATAAATTATACCATTTTTCAAGCCCATTGAGAAATCTAATACTACTTACTTTTTTTACATACATACAAAAGCTTCTGGTGTTTACAAAAAGCGATACTAAGCGTAATAATGTATATATGAAAGGTGAAAAAAATCTAGTCAATATAATAAAGAAGTATCGCAGTGACGTAGATGTTGATACCGTGCGTCTTGCTATTGATTTTGCCGCAACAGCACATAAAGATCAATTGAGAAAAACTGGCGAGCCATATATTAATCACACTATAGCAACCTCTGTCACACTTGCAGAGCTTGGGCTCGATCAAGCTACTATTGTTGCAGGTATTTTACATGACGTTCCTGAAGATACTGAATATACTATTGAAGATATTGAAAAAAATTTTGGAAAAGAAGTGGCGTATCTTGTTAATGGGGTTACAAAATTGGGAACTTTGAAATATCGTGGTATGGAACGATATATAGAATCTTTAAGGAAAATGTTTCTTACTATGGCAGAAGACATAAGAGTAATAATTATTAAATTTGCTGATAGACTCAATAACCTGCAAACTCTGTATGCTTTGTCGCCGCATAAACGAAAACGTATTGCCCTTGAAACATTGGAAATATATGCTCCAATTGCAAATAGACTAGGGATGGAAAAGATAAAAGGACGTCTTGAAGACCTTGCCTTTCAATATGCGCATCCCGAAGAGTATGCGTGGTTACAGACTCAAATTGTGGAGCGCTACCATGAAGTAGAAAAACATTTAAAAATGATAAGGAGGCAACTTGAAGTGGAGCTTAATAACGCAAATATTAAATATGAGTCCGTTGAGGGCCGTGGCAAAGATTTATATCGTTTATATAAAAAAGTTCTTAATCACGAAAAAGATATCGGCAAAATACATGATCTTATTGCACTAAGAATTATTGTTGAAACTATTCCTCAATGTTACACCGTGCTTGGAATTATTCACAGAAGATGGAGGCCATTTAAGGGAAGAATAAAAGATTATATTGCCCAACCTAAACCAAATGGTTATCAGTCACTCCATACTGCGGTATTTTGTGATCATGGGGAGATTATAGAATTTCAAATTCGTACTAAATCCATGCATGATGAAGCAGAACAGGGAATAGCTGCTCACTGGCATTATAAAGAAAAGGGTACGTCAAAAGAGATTGCTCAACGACTTGAATGGGTAAATGAACTTAGAAAGTGGAAAGATAATATCAAAGATAATCAACAATATTTAGAAAAATTGAAAATTGATGTTTTTCAAAATAGAATTTTTGTTTTTACCCCAAAAGGTGATGTTATAGACCTACCTGAAAGCTCTACTCCTGTAGACTTTGCTTTTCATGTGCATACACAGGTTGGAAACAGCTGTACTGGTGCACGTATAAACGGTCATATGGAAAGCCTTGATACCCAGCTTAGAAGTGGTGATATGTGTGAAATAATTGTGGACAAAAAAAGAAAAAGGCCTAATCCTGATTGGCTTACATTTGTAAAAACATCAACAGCTCGTTCACGGATAAAAAGTGCTGAGAAATCACGTTATAACCTTCCTTCACTTCTTGATATTGGTGCTAAAATTAAAAGAAAAAAATAATTACTCTCTTCCAAGTATTCTATCTACAATATTTTTTAACTCTTCGATGCTGTAATATTCAATTGAAATGGTGCCGCCATTTTTTTTACCGTTGATTATTGCTTTTGCTGAAAGGTGTGAACCAATTTCATTTTGCCACGCTTTTACTTCAGCGCTATATGCAGGTGACTTTTTTGTATTAAAAGTTTTTTTGGCTATGCCCGCTGTTCGCACTACTGACAGGTTTTCTCTTGTGAGTGTATTAAACAATTTTTTTTGCCCTTTTTTATCATTACTCAACGGTAATAATAATTTTGCATGCCCTTGGGTTATATCTCCATTTACTAATGCCTCCTGAATATATGCTGGTAAGGTTAATAGCCTAAGACTATTCGCAATGGTTGAGCGAGGTTTCCCCATACGCTTAGCAATTGCATCTTGAGATAATCCAAATTCCTCTTTTAACAAATAATAAGAACGTGCCTCATCTAGTGGGTTTAATTGTTGTCTTTGTACATTTTCAATTATGGCAAGCTCAAGCTTATCTTGAGTGCTCACCCTACGTATTATTACTGGTACACTTTCAATTTTTAATGCCTTTGCTGCTCTATATCTTCTTTCGCCTGCTATAAGCTCGTACCTTCCGGCTGGTGTTTTTGAAACAATAAGAGGCATGAGTATGCCTTTTTCTTTTATAGAGTATATCAAATCTTCAAGAGCTTCCTCACTAAATGTTTTTCTTGGTTGATATGGATTAGGAGTAACTAATGACGTTTTTATTAAAACTATTTGCGGTCCTTTGCTTTGATTCATATATCTTAATTATATATGTTTTTAGACACTATGAACAATAAGTATATGAATATATACTTTGACACTGTGTGCTTTGGCTTATATACTGTAATTTACTTTTTTGTTATGCCCGGATGGTGGAATTGGTATACACGCACGACTCAAAATCGTGTGCCGCAAGGCATGAGAGTTCGACTCTCTCTCCGGGCACCATTGACATTGTAAAAATAATTTGATATTATCCTTTTCACGACTATTAAATCTTTACATTTAATGAACGAAATAAACTATAACGCGGGGTAGAGCAGTCCGGCAGCTCGCCAGGCCCATAACCTGGAGGTCACTGGTTCGAATCCAGTCCCCGCTACCAATTCGCTTTAAAAGCGATTTTTTTATACAATACCAATACTGTATGGCGGGGTAGCTCAGCTGGTTAGAGCGTAGGAATCATAACCCTAAGGTCGGGAGTTCAAGTCTCCCCCCCGCTACCAAAAAGAAGTACATTTAGTACCTCTTTTTTGTTATAAAAACTTTTTTTCTACTTCTTTTACCTCTACTCTAGTTAATCCGTAACGTGAATTACACAACACCAATCTGTCTTGCTGTTCTGTGTGCATATCATTATGATCATCAAGGATAACGTATTTGTTCACTTCGTTTTCTTTAAGCCATTCAGCTATCTCGTCTCCCCTTATGCCGTACCCATGTGGTGTACGGTCTGCAATTGGAGGATTTTTCCATCCTGCTTCTTCAAATAATTCATACATTCTTTCTTTCCAATCAACGGTTAAACGAATCGTAGACGTAAGTACTAATTGTATAGAAAATTTTTCCACTATCTCACGTAATAGAATTACTGCCTCTTTATCAAAGGTACTAAAACCAACGGTGCGCATCTGTGATTTTGGTGTTATGAGAACTCCGTAGAGATCTAAAAATATAATATTTTTATACATGACTATTGCTAATGTTACCAATCTACCGTATCATATTTTTTAGTATGTTTCTAACTGTTCACTCAACTGCAGGGCTTGCTCTTGCTGCATCAACTGGAAACCCAATACTTGCATTTATGATGGGTGTATTATCTCATTATTTTTTAGATATGATTCCGCATGGGGATGAGAATATTGATAAATTTCTTCCAAACACTATGGACTTTAAATTAAAGGTTGCTATATGGGCAACTGGGGATTTTTTACTTGTGCTAGTATTGTGGTTAACAATTTTTAAAGCTTTAATACTTACATACCCTGTTGTTTTCTTATCTGGTGCACTTGGTGCTATGGCACCTGATATGCTTCAGGGGTTTTCAATTCTTTTTAAACTAAAAATATTAAGGCTCCATGAAAAGTTTCATAATGCAGCTCACCGATTATTAAATAATCCCGTACCTTTTCGTTACGGAATTATTATACAGATTGCTTTCTTTTCAGGACTTTTGTATCAGCTATTTTAGCTAAATCTTTAGAATCTTTTCAAACTTACTTTCTGATTTTTCATCACCTATCATTGCAAGGTTCAGCTTGTCGTTTTTGAATACGACTTTTGCTACCCTTTGAATGTCTGCAGGTGTTACTTTATCTATATTTTTAAATAAATTCTGTACGGAAGTTGTTTTATTATCTAGAATTTCTTGCTCTGCCCAGTAATTTGCTACCGCATGAGACGCTTCTAGTGCTATTTGGGTTTTCCCTTTTAGATACTCTTTTGCTTTACTTAATTCTTTTACGGACACTCTTTTATTCTTTAAATCCCTCAATTCTTTTAGAATAGTTTTTATAGCAATTTCTGTGCTTCTTTTTTGAATACCACCTGCTACTGCCAGGTATCCGTGATCTGTGTAATCTTCAACTCCTGCTCTTATATAATAAGCGATACCAAGACGTTCTCGTACATTAATAAATAAACGAGAGCTCATGTTACCTCCTAGTATTGTTGCAAGTACCTCAAGTGTGTATCTGTCTTTATGAGTTCTTTTGTAGGCACGACACCCAAGCACTATATGCGTTTGATCTGTTTTTTTATATTTTATTTTTACTTGTGGTTTTTTCTGAACTTCAGTTACTTCTTTTTTACCGTCAGCGGTTCCTGCTTTAAACTTCTTATAATATTTTTCAACGAGTTTTCCAGCGGTTTTTGGATTAATGTTTCCTGCAATTGTGACTACTGCGTTACTTGCAACATACTGCCGTTCTCTGTATTCAAGAATTTGTTTTTTAGTCATTTTTTTTATTAAATTTGGTTCCCCAGCAATATCCCATCCTGCTGGAGTATTTCCGTAGATCAGTTCTTCAAATATTTCTGGAACATAACTTATCGGTAGATCTCTATACATATTTATTTCTTCAATTATGACTCCTTTTTCTCTTTCAATTTCTTTTGCATCAAATAAGGCATTTAAAAGCATGTCAGATGTTATGTCTAAGGCAAGTTCAAGGTGGCTTGCATCCATTTTTATCCAATACCCAGTCTCTTCTTTTCCTGTAAATGCATTGTATACTGCTCCTACTTTATCTAACTCTTCAGTTAGCAGCTTTGTTGTTGGTCGTTTTTTTGTTCCTTTAAAAAACAAGTGCTCTAAGAAATGTGAGAGTCCGTTTATTTTTTTTGTCTCGTATTTTGAACCTGTTCCAAAAAGAACGAGGACTGTTACTGTCCTTGTGCCTTTTAGTGGGATGAGTTGAACGCGAAGTCCATTTTTTAGAGTATTTGCTATTTTTTTCATGAAGCGAATTTTTCCGAAAGATAGTTATTAAGATCTTCAACTTTTATTCGTTCCTGTTCCATTGTGTCACGATCTCTTACTGTTACTGAATTATCTTCTAGACTATCAAAATCTATTGTGATGCAGTATGGTGTGCCAATTTCATCTTGTCTTCTGTATCGTTTTCCAATTGAACCAGTTTCATCATATTGAACATTACCTACCGATGAAATTTTATTAAAAATCTCATCAGATAATTTTTGTAATGGTTCTTTTTTAGATAAAGGAAGAATTGCTGCTTTTACTGGTGCAAGTGCTTTTGGCAACCTAAGAACAATTTCAGATTCTTTTACAGCTTCTTTTGTAGTTGAACGACCTCCTTTAATCTCTTCATATGCTTCTAAGAGTACTGTGAGAACCGTTCTATCTACACCAAAGGTGGGCTCTATAACATGTGGTATATAAGTTTTGCCACTTACTGGGTCTCTGTATGACATGTCTTTTCCTGAATGCTTTTGATGCTGTGATAAGTCAAAGTCTGTTCTATATGCAAGTCCATATAATTCTTTTTGACCAAATGGGTAGTCATACTCAATGTCTATGGTTTTTTTGCTATAGTGAGCTCTCTCGTCTTCCGGAATGTCTACGTAATGCAAATTCTTATCTTTTACACCAATATCTTTTAGCCATGTTTTCATTTCTTTAAGCCAGTTATCAAAATGCTTTTCCCATTCTTTTTCTTCAACAAAATACTCTATTTCCATCTGTTCAAATTCACGGGTTCTAAAAATAAAATTCCCTGTTGTTATTTCATTTCTAAAAGCTTTTCCTATTTGTGCAATACCAAATGGCACTTTTGCTCTTGTAGTGTCTACTACATGTGGAAAGTCTACAAACATTGCTTGTGCTGTCTCTGGTCTTAGATAAACTTGGCCCGCTGAATCTTCTGATGGCCCTAAAAATGTCTTAAACATCATGTTAAATTGTGTTGGCGCTGTTAATTCACCTTTGCAATCTGGACAAGTTTTTTTGCCTTCTAAATGGTCCTCCCGAAAACGCTTGTGACATTTTTTACACTCAACTAGCGGGTCATGAAAATTTGAAACGTGCTCACTTGCTTCCCATACTTTTGGATTCATTATGAGCGCTGCGTCTATTCCTACTACATCTTTTCTTTGTCTAACAAATCTATCCCACCATAAATTTTTTATATTATTTTTTAGCTCAACTCCAAGAGGGCCGTAGTCCCATGAATTTGCTAGTCCTCCATATATGTCTGAACCAGGAAAAATAAAACCGCGTCTCTTTAATAAAGAAAGCATGGTTTCCATTGTAACTTTTTTAGACATTACTAGTCCTCCAATTCAAACAATAACTATTCATCACAAACTTATTTATATTAATATTTTAGTCTATTCAGCGACTTCTTTAAATCCTAACTTATCTCTCGCTATCACCGACAATGCTGTTGTTACAGGAATTGCGAGTATTGCTCCTACTACCCCTGCTACTTGTCCGCCAACAAGGAGGGCTACTATTACAACTAGTGGATTAAGGCCGACTGCTTTTTGCATCACCTTTGGAACAATTAAATTATTTTCTGCTTGTTGGATGATAGAATAAACGATGACTACAAAGAGCGCAAGTATAGGCTTTTGTACAAATGCAACAAATACTGCAGGAATTGCTGCAATGAGTGGACCTAAAAATGGAATAAATTCAGCTATTCCTGCAAGGAGCGCGAGTACTAATGCATAATCTACTCCTATTATCTTCAAAGATACGTATGTCAAAAGACCAATTATAAACATAAGTATCAGTTGTCCTCTCAGCCACAATCCGATTTTTTTCTGTACGCGATTAATGAGGCTTAAAATATAGCCCTGGTGTTTCGCAGGAACTGAGAAAATAACCACTCGTTTTATTGCTTCTTCTTCTACGGTTATATAAAAGGTAATTACCAGTACTGACAAAAATGAAATTATGCCTCCAAAAATTCCAACGAGAGCACCAAATACGTTTCCTGTTGCTTGAATTAATGTTGCTTGAAGAAATTGTAAATTTTCTTGCAGCTCAGCAGTTATGTTATCTTCAGTAATAGCTCCCTGACTTGTGGAAACAAACTCTACCAATTTACCATATATGTTTGGAACTTCTTTACTTATTTCTTGTAGTTGTGCTGCAATCGCTGGAACTAGTAGCACCAGCACGAGTGTTATGAATGCAAACAAAAGAATATAAATCATTACCACAGAAATTCCTCTTGGTATTTTTAATTTTTCCATCTTATCTACCCAAGGATCGAGGGATGCTGCAAGAATTAATGAAACAAATACAATTGCAATTACATCACGAATTGTGAATAGAAACCAAGCTGCTAAAAATACCAAAAACACCTTCACGATAGACCACGTGGAAATGTGTATGTTTAACTTATCTTTTCCTAAAAATGCTTCCACAATATATATACATTAGTTATTTCATAAACTATAATAAGTTTTTCATACATTGTCTATAGACAATGTATGAAAATAAACACAAACGCACTATAATAGATAAATGGAATATTTAGCCCAAAATAAGTATATACGTTCAAGTTATGACATCCTCGACACTTTTGAGGCTGGATTAGTGCTCTTCGGACACGAAGTTAAGGCTGCAAAAAATGGACGCATGAACCTTAAAGGAAGCTATGTCACCATACGAAAAGATGAGGTTTTTCTTATAAATTCACATATTGGGAAGTACCGCCCTGCAGGCAACATCGATGATTATAATACTGAGCGAGTGCGCAAGCTTCTTCTTTCAAAAAGTCAGATTCGTCATTTAATAGGAAAATCGAAGGAAAAGGGGTTGACAATTATACCCCTTAGAGTGTATAGTAAGCGCGGAATCTTGAAAGTTGAGATAGGTATAGCTAGAGGAATGAAACTTCATGACAAGCGTGAGATGCTCAAAAAAAGAGATATTGATCGCAGAATCAGAAGTGCCGTCAAAACGCAATACTAAAACTTTCAAAATTGACAAAACCTTGGGGATGCTGGGCTTCGATGGGTAGCACAGTGTAACTAGGCAGGTAGAGGCAGCTATTCCTCTTAAAAAACTTGGTGCATCATTACATGCAAAAACTTTTGTAGCAAAAGTGAAGGGTGCTTTCGCACTCCCACAAGTAGCTCCAGTTCTCGCGTAAAGCCAGAACCGTCTTCCACTCTTCGGTTTGAGAGAGTGATAAAGGCGTCAACCATCAAACCGTAGTAATGAGCATTGTTTTCCGGCTCACTACTCTACAATTGGAAAACATCACGGTGAGATTTTTGCTCATTTTTTATTTCTCCGTGTATTAAATGAGCTAAACCTGTACACCTACTACTTTTGTCCTATCTAGACGCGGGTTCAACTCCCGCCATCTCCACCAGATACAATAATATTAATTTCGTTAATATTATTGTATCTGGTGAAGGGAGATGAACCCGAGAGGATGGTAAGGAGAAAGTCTCCTTACACTCCTGAGGAAAGGTATTGGAAAACCCGAAGGTTTTCCAAAGAGCGCCAGCTTGCTGGTGCGAGGGTTCTACTCCCGATTCATACATAAGGGTCCACCAGAAAATATTTATACACTCATATTATATAGTGAGAAAAACCTATAGACGAAGAAACACCCAACCTAAACAACACTTACGTTATCCAATCAACGAGAATATTCGCGTACCTGAAGTAATGGTTATAGATGGTGTTGGAGGGCAGCTCGGAGTTTTAAAAACACCAGATGCTATCTCAAAAGCAAAAGAAGATGGGTTAGATCTAGTACTTGTTGGTCCAAAAGGAAATCCACCAGTTGCTAAGATGATGGATCAAGGTAAATTTAAATACGAACAAGAAAAACAGTTACAAAAACAAAAAGCGAAACAAAAGAAGGTTGATACTAAAGGAATACGTCTCTCGTTCAAAATGGGAGAACACGACAAGGAACTACGTAAAAGCCAGGCTGAGAAATTCTTAAGTAAGGGTCACAAGGTTAAAATTGAAATGCTGCTTCGCGGTCGTGAGCGACAGTTTAGAAAACCAGCCGTAGATATCTTAAATAGTTTTGTAAAAGAGTTAGGCGAAGGGGTTATCAAGGAGCAAGATGTAACATTTCAGGGAGCAAAGCTCTCAGCACTAATATCATTAAAAAAATAATATAATGCCAAAGATTAAGACAAATAAAAGTGTAGTGAAGCGATTTCATTTTTCTAGTC
>CAZKTI010000004.1:0-20705 GCA_964555725.1 uncultured Gammaproteobacteria bacterium
TTTAGCTGGGAGCGCGGAGCATACCTTAGGCGCGCTACATATTAACCAAACATTTCAAGAAAATGATCTGCCTTTACGCTATGCAGGCTATTCTACGTGCTTTAGAAAAGAAGCGGGGACATACGGTAAAGATACACGTGGTATATATAGAATGCATCAATTTGATAAAATTGAAATGGAGACCTTCACCGTAAAAGAAAATGGACTAGAAGAACACAAATTTCTAGTTGCAATTCAAGAGCATCTCTTGCAAGGGTTAGAGCTTCATTATCAAGTAGTAGCCATTTCAACAGGTGATATGGGCTCTCCTGATTATAAGCAAGTTGATATGGAAACATGGATGCCAGGTCAAGATAGGTATGGCGAGACGCATTCTGCAGACTATGTTACAGATTATCAACCAAGACGCCTTAAGACATATGTTACTAGAACTGATGGTAAAAAAGAGCTAGTTCATATGAACGATGCAACTGCATTTGCTATTGGTAGGCTGCTCATTGCCATCATTGAACAAAACCAAACAGCAGATGGTAGCGTTACTATTCCTAAAGCATTACGTAAATATACGAATGGCATAAAATCTATCAAACGATAGAAGCTTTCATGTCACTAGCAAAAAAAGATTATACGAGACGACGATACACACACCCACTTCAACATACAAGACCAATTAAGAAAAGTAGCCGTGTAGATACTTGGAGAAAAAAAACCATTACTATAATTGTAATAACCATGACAGTAATAGTAACGTACTATCTTTTTTATTCGCCTGGTCTTCGTATAACATCAATAACTTTATCCAGTACAATTTATATCGAAAAAGAGAAATTAGAAGATGATATAAAAATCTTCCTGTCTTCCCAATTACATTTTCCCATTGATAAAAGTAACTATTTTATTTTTGGTACTTCAGATTTACAATCTTTTTTACAAAAGAATTATTTAGTACGTGACATAAAACTAGATAAAAAATGGCCTAATAGTGCCTCTATTACCTTTGATGAAGATTTGTCTCTTATAACTTTAGCAAATCCGCAATCTTCAATGTGGGATGTCCTAAATCATAAAGGTACCTATGTTTCAAAAATTGTACCTTATACATATGACACTAGACTGCCTCTTGTTTGGGCATTAACAAAAAGTGAAAATAAATATAAGGAAGAAATTTCTATAATACTTGCTCTTGAACAAGAAATCTCTCAAATAAGAGACTTATTTACTATTGAGCAATACACGATCACTCATTCATCTATAACAGTTTATACTAACAAAAATTTTGTTATAAATTTGCCAAGATCAGGTATGCCAGAAGATATACTCATAAAATTATTTACTATTACTGACGAGCTACGAGAAAAAAACATACTACCAGAGGAGTATATTCATTTACAATTTAGTGAAAAAAGAGCTTTCTATAAGTAATGAGAAAGTGACTTCTTAATTATCTTTTCCACTTCTTGTGAATTTTTAGTTTTCATTAGCTTTATACGTAATTCTTTTGCTCCGCCAAATCCATTTACATATGCCTTGTAATGCTTCTTCATTACTGAAAAGTTTTTAATATCTCCTATCATTTTTTCAAATCTTTCAGTATGTTCAACCAAAACTTCTAAGCGTTCCTTTGTGGAAATGTCTTTAATATTTTTCTTTTTATTAAAAATCCACGGATTACCAAATACAGCACGCCCAATCATTGCACCGTCTGCACCAGATTTTTTGCATTTTTTTTCACCATCTTCAACACTTAAAACATCCCCATTTCCTACTATAAGTGTTTTACTTCCTTTCGCTATCTCTACAGCTTGTTTTATATAACTCCAGTTAGCAGGTACTTTTGACATGTCTTTACGTGTTCGTGCATGCATAATCAATGCAGCAGGAGTTTCTTTTAATAGCTTAGGTACCCATGTTGGTATCTCATTATTGGTATCCCCAACTCTTGTTTTTATTGATACAGGGATATTACACGCACCTTCTTTGGTTGCTTTAATAATTTTAGCTGCAAGCTTAGGATTGTTTATAAGAGCAGCGCCTCCACCTTGTTTCATTACGTTTTTATCTGGGCACCCCATATTGATGTCTATGCCGTCAAATTTTAATTTTTTTGCGAGTATCGCACATTTGTAAAAATTATCCGGATTTTTACCAAAAAACTGTGCAACAATTGGACGTTCCTTTTTACCATACTCTAGATCTCGAGTAAGGACATCTTTTCCTGCTGAGCATAATCCATCGCATGACACAAATTGCGTGTACATTACATCTGGTTTTCCGTTTTCTGCGATAATGCTCCTAAACGGAGGGTCTGTAACATCTGCCATTGGCGCTAAACAAAAAAACGGTTTATCTAATTTTTCCCAAAATCCACGAATCATAAGAATTGAGAGTAACTTAAAATTATTGTTTCTGCAATGTTTAACATGTTTAATGTAATGAGAGTTTTATTTTATTTTTTTAAAAAAAATGATATTATATATATATGGATAAAATTTTCGAATGGCTTGTAGCAACAATAGCAGTAGCAATAACAGCTTATCTTTTACCAGGCGTAGCGGTTAGTGGCGTTTTTAGCGCACTTGTAACAGCAATAGTAATTGGTATTATTAATACTTTTATACGACCTTTAATATATTTTTTAACGTTACCTATAAATATATTAACACTAGGTCTTCTAACCTTTGTTATTAATGCGCTTCTAATAATGCTTGCAAGCATGTTAGTTCCGGGATTTACTGTTTCTCATTTTGGTTGGGCACTACTATTTAGCGTTATTCTTTCAATAGTAAACTTTTTTCTTAAAGCTGTTGAGCCAAAACAAAGGATGCACTAAATAGGGTTGCGAAAATAAAAACACTATGATAGTGTATAAACACTACATTATGTAGTGTATAACTCTATGAAATCACTTTACGAACAAACATTTAAACGATTAACAACTTCAGCTAAGCTTCTTGGTATTGAAAGAAAGTATTTAGATATACTAAGGGAGCCAATGAGGTATCTAGAAGTAAACTTACCACTTAGAAAAGATGATGGTTCAATAGAAACATACCAGGCATATAGAGTACAACATAATAATGCAAGAGGACCGTTTAAAGGAGGTATCAGGTATCACCAAGCGGTTAGCCTTGACGAGGTAAAAAATCTAGCTCTTCTTATGACTTTGAAATGTGCAGTTGCTCATATCCCTTACGGAGGCGCTAAAGGGGGTATTGTTGTAGATCCAAAAAAACTTTCGGAGCGTGAGTTAGAGAATTTGTCGAGACTCTATATTGATAGAACAAATGAAATAATAGGTCCTCATATTGATGTACCTGCACCGGATGTTAATACAAATGCACAAATTATGGGTTGGATGGTTGATGAAATTTCTAGAATGAAAGGAGCTTTCACTCCTGCAAGCATTACCGGAAAACCTCTTGAAGTAGGGGGGAGCGAGGGTAGAATACAAGCAACTGGATACGGTGGCCTGTATGTATTGCAAGAAGCAATAAAAAAGTTTAAAAAAGAGTTAAAGATACCGGCAAAACCTAAAGTAATTGTTCAGGGCTTTGGTAATGTAGGATATTACTTTGCTGAAGGTGCTTCTAATCACGGATATAATATTATAGGTATTTCTGACTCAAAGGGAGGTATCATTGGAGACAACCTTCATCCGGAAAGTGTTTATCAGAGAAAAAAGCAAAGCGGAGTGCTTGCAGGTGTATATTGCAGTGGTTCTGTGTGTGATGAAGTCCCTTATAAAAAGGTCACAACAAAAAAAATTCTTGAAGAAAAATGTGACATTCTTGTTCTTGCTGCACTTGAAAATGCCATTACTAGAAAGAATGTGAAGAATATTAAAGCTAAAATTATATTAGAACTTGGAAATTCTTCAATATCTCCTGATGTAAATGGTGCACTTATTAAAAAAGGTATAACAGTAATTCCCGATATTCTTGCAAATGCAGGGGGGGTTATTGTTTCTTACTATGAATGGGCTCAAAATTTGCAAGGTGTTTCCTGGGAAGAGGAGGAGGTATTGCAAAAGTTGAAAAAACAAATTGTTACTGCTTTTGAAAATGTTTTAGTAATGAAAAAGGCATACTCAACAGATTTACGAACAGCATCACTTATACTTGCTCTTGATACTATTTCAAAAGCTATAAAAGCTCGTGGTAACGTATAAATGAAAATCAGATTGCAAAAATTTCTAAGTAATGCAGGTGTTACTTCTCGCAGAAATGCAGAGGAGTATATTAAAAACGGAGAAATAATAGTTAATGATAAAATAGCTACTATTGGAGATTTGGTTGATGAAAAGAAAGATATTGTAAAATTCAATGGTAAAAAAATTGAACCTACAAACTCAATTTACATACTATTTAACAAGCCTAAAGGTTATATAACAACTCGTTCAAATTTCCATAAAGAAAAGTCTGTATACGATTTAATACCTAAAGAATATAGAAAATCAGTTTGGCCTGTAGGTCGTCTTGATAAAGACACTAGTGGGTTATTACTTTTTACTAATGATGGTGAATTAACACAAAAAATAACTCATCCTTCATATGAACATGAAAAGGAGTATGAAGCAACATCTCGTTTTACTATAAAACCTGAATTGGTAAGAGAGTTAAAGCGTGGTGTAACAGTTGGTAACGAATCATACAAATTAAAAAAAGTAAGCCATAAAGGAAAAATACTCAATATAATTCTTACCGAAGGTAAAAAAAGACACATTCGTATAATGTGTAAAGAAGTTGGCATACAGGTACAAACTCTTAGAAGGATAAGAATAGGGAAATTGCATTTACCAGAAAATTTGAAAATTGGTTCCTATGTATTAATTAATAAGGATAAAATATAATACTTTCGGTTTTATATTGACAAAAATTATTTATCTAATATAACCTTATAAATAGCACAACAATGATTCAGAGGTTAGCATGTCGAATCAGCAGCGTAAGAAATTCCGTAAAAAAGCCAGAAACAAGCCTGGCGGCGACGAAAGTAGTTCGGAAGAAATCAAAAAAAAGGGCGAGAAACTGAAAGAAGGGATGGACGCCCTCGTAGACGAGATTGACGAGGTTCTTGAAGAGAACGCTGAAGAAATGGTACGTGGATACGTACAACGCGGAGGAGAATAGCTAGTCTGATTACTGACAACAACTTGTGAAAGCAAGTTGTTTTTACTTCATAAGTATTAATTTTTAATATTTTTTCCGCTATGAAATTGTCTATGAATATCTCGTAATTTTTTATTTGTCACATGAGTATATATTTGGGTTGTTGATATGTTTTTATGACCGAGGAGTTCCTGTATTGTTCTTAAATCTAGCCCTTGGTTTAATAAATCTGTCGCAAAGGAGTGTCTTAATGTATGCGGGGTTGCAAGTATGTCTAATCCTGTAATTTTTGCGTATTTTTTAACTATTCTTTCTATCGATTGGGGAGTGAGGCGTTTAGAATCTACATCTTTTCTTGACCTAAAATGTACAAATAGTGCTTCGTCCATATCTTTTCTTTCATTTAGATATTTAGTTAGCCAGCCAAGAGCACGTTCTGAAAAGAAAACGACTCTTGTTCTACCACCTTTACCAGTAACAGGGATTTCTTGATCTTTTATCTTTTTACCCATAAAGCTTGTATAGTTAATTTGATTTCTATTTAAAGCAACTAATTCTGCAACACGAAGTCCAGTACTAAATAATGTTTCTAAAATTGCACGATCACGGAGTCCTGATTGAGCATTAGTGTTAGGAGCTAATAATAACTTTTCAATTTGTTCTATGGAAAGAAATTTTATTTTTTTATCATCTTTGTTTTGTTTAGGTAGCTTAACCTTTTCAGATGGCAGAGATTCTATGTCTTTGTCAGAAAAGTAGTCTAAAAGTGCTCTCAAGGCTATAAGATAGTACCCTTGGGTCGATTTTTTGATCTGTGAGCGCTTTTTAGGGTCTATATGACGTGATAGATAGATACGGTATTTCCAGATGTGATCTGCGGTTAGTTGATGGGGTTTGCAATTTGAGAGTTTGTTTGTAGTAAGAAAGTTAGAAAATTGTTTTAAAAAGTTTGCGTAACTTTTAACAGTATTTTGAGAGAGCCCCTTTTCTATCTCAATATACTCCAAAAAGAGGGTAATATGCTGAGTAATAGGAATTGAGCTCTTTTTCATAGGTTTATCTAGTACTATATGTTAATTAATCTATATTATACAACTAATAATACTATAGCTTATTGCTATTCGCAAGGACCTTAAATATATCCTCTGTTACTAATTTTATATGTTTTGGCTTAATACTGATTCTATTATTTATAAGTTTATCTAATTCTTTCTGTGTGAGTGCATTACTGTATAAAACGTAAAAGACAGGAATAGGTGATGAGATGTATTTTTTATTTTTTAAATGTATATGAGTAGATACATTGCGTAAATGTTGTGAAGTAAATACATCAATTGCCACCTTCCTCTCCTCTCCTAAATACAATACAAAATCTGGACTTACTATGTTAGGTTTCTTCAATATAGGTTCTTGTTCGTGTATATGTAAAATTCCAAATTTAGAAACCAAAAAATTATACATATCTAACTCCGCTTTTCTATTATCTTCGCCATGCCTTTTTCTTGCTTTTGAAGCTCCAGCACCTTTATTCATATGGTAGTTAGATATTCCAAGAAGTTTTCTGACATTTGGCAATCCTCCCCAACCATCTTTTTTCATTAGAGCTCTTGATGTTGGAAGATATTTAAAATCGTCCATCTCATGTGTAGTTGGATACCGTTTATGAATTTCATAAAAGTATTCAAACCCTGCTTTGATTTGATCTAATGTCCATGACTTTTGCCCTCCCTTCATCCTCTCTCTTAGATTATGATTTTTTTTATGCACTAATGTAACTATATACCGAAATAAAACCGAAAGTCAATAATGTATTCTAAATAGTTTGAATTGTGAATGATAATAACAGTGGTTATTCCCTAAAGCTGTCTTTATATATCCATTTAAGTGAATACACTCCTCCTCCTGCTATTATAGCTTTAATAATATCAGTGAAGGTAAAGGGCTCAGAAGAAAGCTGAGAAAATATAATTATAGAAGTGAATACGAGAAGAGCAATAAGATCATGCGTAAATCTTAATGCAGGTGTTATACGAACGTAACTCTCCCCTTCCCCCAGCTCTTTTTGCTTTTCTTCAATATTTTTATAGTGACGGTATGACTTGTTTAAAATTAATCCAAATCCAAATGTAAGAATTGCCAACGTTAAAACTAGTAACATACTTTTTGAAAACTCCCCTATCTTTTCTTGATATGTTACATACAATGCGAACCCACCTATTATAGAGCCCCAACCTACTAGGTATCCAATCATTGAAAGAAACAAGTTTGCATGTGAATTCATTTTACTATTACTTTAGGTTAGGGTAAATAATCTAAAGGATTTACCGGTAAGCCTGCTTGCCTTAATTCAAAGTGTAAATGAGACCCTGTTGAAAGAGATCCAGCGCCTGGAGTTCCTGGGGCTCCGCCTGTTGCTCCAATATTTTGACCTTGAACTACAAAATCGTCCTCTCTTACATATATAGCACTTACATGCCCGTATACTGATGAGAATTCATTGTCATGAATAAGCACAATGTAGCTATACCCCATACCAGAGTCTTTTGCTCTTGCAACGTATCCACTTTTTGATGCTCTTATTGATGTGCCTTGAGAAGCACGTATATCAATAGCAGGATGTTCAAATAGATATCTGTAAGGATATGAAGGGTCATGAAAATATGCGGTTATTCCTCTTGCTGGACTAGTAGGCCATGAAAAGTTTTCATCTCCGCCAAGATTCTTAAGGGCTTGCTCGCGCGACAGTTTATCTCGTATCTGTTTTTCCAATGAGAGAATATCTGCATTTGCCTGACGTTGCTCTTTTTCTAATTCTAAAATTAGTTGTTGAAATTTCCTTTCAGAAAATCGTGTTGTAGAAAGTAACGAATTTTTTCTACCCTCCTCATCTTCTAGGCCTATTTGTTTTTCTTCAAGCCCACCTTTTAGAATAACTAGTTGGTCTCTTTTTTCCTCAATATTAGTTTTGGATTTCTCCAGTTTATTTTTAGTGTTATGTACATTTTGGACAGCAACGAATACATCACCTTCTACTGTTTCAATAAATTTTACTCCATCGAAAAATTCAGCAAAGCTATCATTAAAAAGCAGAATATTTAGATAATCAATTTCGTCTAGGCGATCTAATTTGTTTAAGAGAATTCCTAGTTGATCTTTTTTTTCGTTTATTTCTTTTTTTGTCAGTGCAATTTCTAAATTGACGCCTTCTATTTCTAAATTAGTTTGATCAATTCTTGCTTGCTCTACGTCTATGTCTAAGCCAATTTGTGCAATTTTATTATCTAGTAACGAGATTTCTCTCTGCAGTGAAAGAGACTCTTTCCGTAAGTCCTCTACTTCATCTTTGTAAGAGCCCTTTTTAGATTCAAGATCTTCAATTTTATTTTTTATATCACGTAGTTCATCATTTAAATTTACAAGTGTAGTATTACCGCTTGATGTTTGAGCAAAACTATTATCTATAAAAAATACCGAAACAAAACCGAATATAGCAATTAAAGCCACTATAGCATAATAATTTTTGTATCTATTTTTGTTTTTCATAGCGCCATTATACCATAAAACACCTATATTATATATATTATATTTTAATAAATATAGGATTTATAATTTTTCTAATGCTGACTGTATACGCTCTGCGCTTTTTTCTTTTCCTAATATATAGAGACATGCAAAAGGTGAAGGTCCTTTTTCTACTCCAGATAATGCAACTCTTAATGGCCAAAGTACCTCCCCTATTACCTTGTCTTCATTTGCTATAGCGAGTCGAAGTTCTTTTTCTAATAATTCTAATCTCCAGTCGTCTTCTTTAATTTTTGTAACAACTTTAAAAGACCATTCTAAGCTTTCTTTTATGTTTTTTGTTTCCATTTCCTTCCATTTAAGTAGTTTCGTTTTGTAAGATACTCCTTTTTCTGAAAAAGGTTCTATTAATACTTGTATGTCTTTTAGTGTAATCATACGGTCACGCTCTACTTCAAGAAATCTTATAAGAACCTTCTCATCAATTTCTTCTGTAAGGAAGAAATTCACAGCATTATAAAGTTCTTCAATACCCGCCTCTTTAATGTAATGAGCATTAAACCAGTCTAATTTTTTTACATCAAACACTGCAGGTGATTTTTGAAGTGCCTCCAGTGTAAAAAGTTTTTCCATTTCAGCAAGTGAGAAGAATTCTTTAAGTTCAGCTTCTTTGGGCCTCCAGCCTAAAAGTGCGATGTAATTTAATAGTGCTGATTGCACATATCCTTCATTTAAAAAATGATTTATTCCAAAATCACCGTCTCTTTTAGATAACTTTTTTTTATTTTCATTTACAATAAGTGGTACGTGTACAAATATTGGAGCTTCCCACTCAAAAGCTTCAAATAGAAGTGCGTGCTTTGGTGTAGATGCGAGCCATTCGTCAGCTCGTATTACATGTGAAATATTCAAATCATGATCGTCTACAACATTTGCCAGATGGTACGTTGGGTAACCGTCGGATTTTAGTAAAATTTGGTCATCAATATCTTTAGCTAGTACAGTTATTGTACCTCTAATATGATCTTTATATGGAATACTTTCATTCTCTGGAACTTTTAAACGTATAACTGACGTATCGCCTTCCTCAATTCTTTTCGTTGACTCTTCTACTGATAGTTCTAAACATTTTCTGTCGTATTTATATGACTCTCCTCTACTTTGGTTTAGTTCTTTAATTTTTTTAAGGCGCTCTTCTGTACAAAAACAATGGTATGCTTTTTTGTTTTTTACTAGCTCCTCTACGGCGTTTTTATATCTATCTAAACGCTCAGACTGAATAAGTGGGTCTTCGTCCCAATTTATGCCAAAATTTTTAAGCGTGCTTAGTATTTCCTCTTCAGCACCTTCAACTGTTCTTGCTTTGTCCGTGTCATCAATGCGTATAAAGAAAGCACCTTTATTTGCTTTTGCAAATAAGTAATTAAATAATGCGGTTCTTACTGTTCCTAGATGAGGGCTTCCAGTTGGGCTTAAGGCTGCTCGTACACGAACTTTATTCATGAGTCTCTAAATATTTTGTATAAAATTCTTTTAACCCTTCAATTAATTTTTCCATCTCACCTTCTTCAAGACTTCCTTCAATGTATCTTACCAAAATATCTGAATCATCCCCTTCGTATTTTTCAAAAAAATACTGAAGTTCGGTTGATAACTGATTAAGTTCCTCCATACCGAGTCTTTTTTTACTAGCCACATGATGCTCCGTATTTTGATATTTATCTGTTAATTCAAATATTAGCTCTTCTAATGTTTTTTCCTGTTCAGATGATATTTCTGGGCCTATTTCATGATGTTTTTCTGTCATATATTCTTTTCTGGTTAAATTCATTAAGTAATTTAAGTGCGTTTTCCCTTCTTGGTGGTTTAATTAATTTTAGCAGTTCTTCTTGAGTAACGAAACGGTATGAGTCAATATGCACACCTCCGTCGTCCTCTAGGTGAACTTTCTCTTCGCCTACCAGTTTTATATAATATGCCCTCTGATATTGCCCTGCATATTTATACCCATATACATTTCTATGAAATTGTGAAAACTTATACCTGTGTTTAAATAACGACATCCCTACAATTTTTATTTGCTTATGAAGACCCACTTCTTCTTTTACCTCTCTTAATAGCGCTTCTTCCTCTGTCTCACCATCATCTACTCCTCCTTGGGGAAATGCCCAACATCTGCCTGTATGTCCATCATAATATGTTTTATGGATAATAAGAATTGATTCTTTGTTCCTAAAAATAAATGCTAATACGTTTTTTCTATATTTTACCCTAGATATTAATGCGTCTTTTAATACATGCGTTGGAAAGATCAATACTGCATTTACTATTCTTATTATTCTCTTTGGGGATTTTACTAATCGCCACGCCCATTCAAGATGGTTGTTCCTAACAACAGCTGGTGCTCGCTTTACTGTTCCTACTATCATATCTAAAGCGCCTCCTATACCCATTGCTACTCGCACACCTTTTAATTGATGCTTATGCTTAAATAGCCAATACTCTTGCTCTGGTGCGCCGAACGTTACTAGTAATATTTCTGGCTTATATGCATTTATATCCGAAATTATATGTCCGCTTTTTAAGTAGTGTCTATTTGCTGATATAAAATTTATTTCAAGTTTTGGGTAGTACTTTTCAAAAAACTTTCTAGCTCTATCAATGTTTGTGAGCCCCTTTTCTGCTAGTACTATGCATACTTTTAGAGAATGTCTTGATGCATAATCTATTATGTATTCTGCGACATCAACTCCTGTTAATCTTTTTTTAACTGCCCCACCGAGCGCCTTACTTGCCCATACAATCCCTACACCATCTGGAAGTAAAAGATCTGCATTATTTAATATATTTTTATACTCACTATTTTTTCTTGCTTTTAACAGTATTTCTGGATTTGGTGTAAAAATTAACCTGCACCCATCCTCTCTTCTTAACCATGAAATAGTTTTTGTAAAAACTGCCTCTGTTGAAAGCGTAGTTAGGTGTACCCCGAATAACCTAAAAGGGTTGTTTTTCATAGTCTTGTTGGTTGACAAATGTCTAATATGAATGTATAGTATGAATTACCACAATTGGCACTCTAGTTATGAGAGTGCTAAACTGTAGAATTATAGTTCTATTTTAGTTACAATCATATAATAGCATATATTTAATATAATATTTTTAATTTAAAATCATGTCAGTAAACAAATTCACAAATAAATCTCAAGAGGCACTTATGCGTGCTCAGCAAATTGCTGCAGAACACGGACAAAACCAAATAGATGCTATACATCTTCTGGCTGCTCTTGTAACCCAAGAAGATTCAATTGTAAAAACTATCATTAACAAGATTGGGATTGATGCCGTCTCACTTAAAGATCGTATTAAAACTATTGTTAGCTCTCTTCCTAAAATGCAAAAAAGCGGAGCTGGAATAGGCACACTCTACACAACTCCTAACATGGTTAGGGTTTTAGAAGCCGCAAATAAAATAGCAGATAAATTAGGTGATGAATTTATTTCCACAGAGCATTTATTTTTAGCAATGACTGAGGTTCGCTCAACTGCTAAAGAAGTACTTGAATACTTTAAGATTGATTATGATTCAGTGCTTGAAATACTAGCAGATGTAAGAGGTACTCAGAGAGTAACTGATGCGGAGCCCGAATCTAAATTTAGAGCACTAGATAAATATGCAATTAATCTTACAGAAAAAGCAAAACTCAAAAAGCTCGACCCAGTTATTGGGAGAGACAATGAAATTAGACGCCTTATGCAAATTCTTTCTCGTAGAACAAAAAACAATCCGGTGCTTATTGGAGAAGCTGGTACTGGTAAAACCGCGATTGCAGAAGGGCTCGCTCAACGAATAATTGCAGGAGATGTCCCTGAAAGCTTGAAAGGCAAACAACTTATTGCACTTGATTTAGGCGCTCTTCTTGCAGGCGCAAAATTTAGAGGTGAGTTTGAAGATAGGTTAAAGGCCGTAATAAAAGAAATAGATGCTGCGCAAGGTCAGACGATTCTCTTTATTGATGAGCTACATACTCTTATTGGCGCGGGTGCTACAGAAGGCGCACTTGATGCATCAAATATGTTAAAACCAGCGCTTGCTCGCGGTGAGTTGCGTGCTATAGGTGCTACAACTTTAAAAGAATATCAGAAGTATATTGAGAAAGATGCTGCACTTGAAAGACGTTTCTCCCCTATTCATGTAAGCGAACCTACTGTTGATGATACAATAGCTATTCTTAGAGGTATTAAAGAAAAATATGAAGTACACCACGGTGTACGTATTACTGATGCAGCAATACAATCTGCTGCAAAATTGTCTGCGCGTTATATAACAGATAGATTCTTGCCAGATAAGGCTGTTGACTTGGTTGATGAAGCAACCAGTGCTCTTAGAATGGAAATAGACAGTATGCCAGAAGAGCTGGATATTATGAAAAGAAAGATAATGAAACTTGAAATTGAAAAAGAAGCTCTTTTAAAGGAGTCAGATAAAGATTCAAAAGATCATTTACGAAAACTAAAAAAAGAGCTAGCAGAGATAAAAGAGCGTTCTCATCAGTTAGAGATACATTGGAAAACAGAAAAAGATATTATTAGTAACATGAGAACTGCTAAACAAGAAATTGATGATTTAAAGCAAGAAGCAGACATACTAGAACGACAAGCAGATCTTCAAAAAATTGCTGAACTTAGATATGGTCGCATTCCAATTCTAGAAAAAAGAATAAAAACGCATGAAAAAGAACTCTCTAAGATTCAGCGTGATCACAAAATATTAAAAGAAGAAATAAATGAAGAAGATATAGCAACTGTGGTGTCTAGATGGACTGGGATTCCAGTATCAAAAATGCTCCGCGAGGAAAGCGAAAAATTAACCGAAACAGAGAGTTTCCTATCTAAACGAGTAATTGGTCAAAATGAAGCAATATCGGTCATAGCAAACGCTCTCAGACGCTCTCGCGCTGGTATTTCAGAAGAGAGTAAGCCAATTGGCTCATTTATCTTTGTCGGCCCTTCTGGAGTTGGTAAAACTGAATTAGCAAAAGCTCTTGCTGAATTTATGTTTGATGATGAAAACGCGCTTGTTCGTATTGATATGTCTGAGTATATGGAAAAACATTCCATATCCCGTTTAGTCGGCTCTCCTCCGGGTTACGTTGGGCATGATGATGGTGGTCAACTAACTGAAGCAATACGCCGCAGACCTTATAGTGTTATCCTTTTTGATGAAATTGAAAAAGCACATCCCGAAGTATTTAATACATTTTTACAAATTCTTGATGATGGTCGTCTTACTGATTCCAAAGGAAGAGTTGTTAACTTCAAAAATACAATAATTATCATGACAAGTAATCTGGGCAATAATTTAATAAGAGAATATACACTCGGCTTTAGTGACACAACAAGCGAATCAAAAAATGATATGTCACGATCAGAAATGAATACAAAAATTAATGACATACTGCGTGAACAATTTAAACCAGAATTTCTTAACAGAATTGACGAAGTAGTAACCTTTAACGCACTTAAGAAAAAAGAACTCGCTGCCATTGTAAAATTACAATTACAAGAAGTCGTGAAACGCCTTGCTAAACAAAAAATAGTTATTAAACCCACTGCATCAGTTGCGGAATTTCTTGCTTCGCAAAGCACAGACCCACTGTTTGGCGCACGTCCTGTAAAACGTTTAATACAAAGCTCCATACTTAATGAACTAGCAAAAGAGATTATCAATGGAAAAATTAACGAGGGCGACAGGGTAACACTAAAAACTGACACCAGTAAGAAAAATATTACTATTGAGGTCCAAAAGTAATGTTTAATAAAAAGAAAACACGTTTAAAGCATAAAGACGTTCGTTCTTATTTTATGCATGTAAAATATCATTTAAAACATGCATTCATTCCTCACATTCATAATAACCATTACCCGCATGCACTCCGTACTCACGCCCTTGTAACGTATGGTGTTTTTCTTATAGCTCTAAAGATTGGGATTACAAGCATTTTATTTTTGAGTTTTCCTGATGCTGCAAAATTATCCATAGAACAAATAGAAAGTATTTTTTCTCTAACAAATGAAGCGCGTACTGAGAACCAACTTGAGCCACTTAACATTCACCCCTATCTAACACAAGTTGCAGAAGAAAAAGCAAATGATATGTCAAAAAAAATGTATTTTTCACATTATACACCTGAGGGTTATGCACCATGGTATTTTATAGATGAGCAACAATACAATTATGAAATAGCAGGAGAAAACTTGGCAATGAACTTTGTTGAAATGAATAGTGTACAACGAGCTTTTATGGCTTCCCCTGGTCACAGAGAAAATATTTTGCACCCCGGTTTTAGAGATGTTGGATATGCTATTGCCTCTGCTGAAATAGATGGTACAAAAACACAAATACTAGTAGAATATTTTGGAACAGAAAAAAAATTACCTTCTACTTTTAAAGCACTTGCTTTAGCAGATGACATACCTAATAAACCAGAACAACCATTGGATACTGAGCAATCAGATAATAGTGTAGTTGCGGGAGCACTTTCTGAGGAACCCGTTGTTTCAGAAGAAGTGAGTGCATCTGATGAGTCTTTCCAATTTCCTGATGAATTAATAGTCTTTCCTTCCACAGTTTCTGAAAAAAACTTTGCTTTAACACTTTATGACTTTACACATAAATTATTTATTTTCTTTTTGGCTTTCCTAGTCATATCTTTGTTTATAAACATAATTATAAAAATCCGAGTCCAACACGGAAGGCTTCTTTTACAGAGTTCTCTTCTTATAGTTCTGGTTGCAGCAATAATTTTAACAAGAATACATTTCTTAGAAGATATTAACGTTTCGCTTCAAATATACTAAGCTTAAAGTATATGGAGCAAAGTTTACGTATACGTGTAACAATTAGCTTTTTACTTGTTATATTTTTTTTACCAACCTCTACAAAAGCTGAGGTTTTTAACCCTGGTAATATAATTTCAGATAACGTCCTTCGTGATGTAAGCACTATGTCAATTAGTGATATTTCCGAATTCTTAAGGGTGTGGGACAGCTCTTTGCAATACCTTATTACTAATGATTATGATGGGATTACTAAGACTGCAACAGAAATAATTTGGCTAGCAAGTTCACGTTATGCTGTTAATCCTCAATACACCCTGGTTTTATTACAAAAAGAACAGGGTTTAATTGAAAAAGAAAGCCCATCTCAGAGAGATTTAGACTGGGCAACGGGCTACGCTGTTTGCGATAGCTGTACTACAACAGACACTGCTATTCAAAAATACAAAGGTTTTGGCAAACAAATAGATAACGGCGTAGGGTTTATGGAATTTTTTTACGACAACCCTGATAAAGCGTCTCCTTTTATTGTTGGAGTGCCAGTAAATGTAACTGATCGTATAAGTGGTGGAGGCACTGCAAGCTATACGATTATTCCTGAAAATCAAGCTACTGCAAATTTATATAAATACACTCCCCACCACCATGGCAATAATCTGTTTTGGTCTCTTTTTAGAAAATATTTTGGAAGAGCGTATCCTGATGGAACATTGGTAAAAAAAGAAAGTAGTCCAGATGTATATGTAATTCAGGATGGAACAAAAAGAAAGATAAATTCATTTAGCGTTTTAGTATCTCGCTATAACCCAAGCAGAATACTTTCAATAAAAGATTCTGACCTTGATGCTTTTCCTGAAGGTATAGCAGTTGTATACCCTCAATACTCCTACTTACGGAGTCCTTCTGGTACAGTATATTTAATTATTGATGATGCCAAGCACGGATTTTCATCTGCAGAGGCCCTTCGTTTACTTGGCATTAATCCTGAAGAAATAATAGATGTAACTGACGAAGAGCTATTGCCTTACACGGAAGGCAAACCTATTGATGTAACAAGTGCATACCCAACTGGTTCTCTAGTAAAAGATAATGTTGGCGGTAGCATTTATTATGTAGAAAATGGAATTCGTTTTCCTGTCTGGGATGTAGATATTATGAAAGAAAGATTTCCTTCTAAAAAGATTATCTCAATAACACCTGAAGAAATTGCTACTTATGCAAAAGGAGAGCCTTTAACTTTTTCTGAGGGCGCTTTGGTAAAAAGCTCTATCTCTCCTACTGTGTATGTTATATCTGATGGCAAAAGAAGAAAAATACCTACAGAAGAAGTTTTTACTTCACTTGGTTATAACTGGCATAGTATAGTTACAGTCTCAGAACAAGCGCTCTTACTGCACCCTGAAGGTGCACCGCTTTCTTAATTCTATGCCACTTTCTTCATCATTTTTTGTACCACACTCTCCTCTTCTAATGAGTTCAATAGGTAAAGACCATCATGCTACTCTTAAAGATACTCTAAAAGGATTTGAAACAATAAATAATTATTGTTCAAAAGAAAAAATTGATGTAGTTGTTGTGTTTTCTGCACACACAGATATTGAGTCTAAAACATTTAACTTAAATTTGTCTAAAAAATATGTTACCGACTTAAAAGAATTTGGAGACCTTACAACAAAAACAGTATGGCATCCTGATTTAGAACTAATTAGTCTAATAAGAAAAAACGCAGAACATGACTACGATATAAATTTTATTACAAGAGAAAATCTAGATTATGGAAGTTCAATCCCTTTAGAATTGTTATTTGAAGAAGCAAACGCCCCACTAATAGTGCCGATAACATTTGCAAAAATACCTTTGAAGGAAATTGAAAGGTTTGGAACTTTTTTATACGATCAAATTGCTTCATATAATAAAAATGTTATGGTTCTTGCTACTGGTGATTTATCGCACAAACTTTCAAAAACATCTCCTTCTGGTTTTTCACCAGCAGCAACTGCTTTTGACAACCAGATTGCAAGAGCTTTTAAAGAAAAAAATATTTCCTCTCTTACTAAAATATCTCAAAAGACTTTGGATCAGGTTGGCCAATGTGGCGTTCGTTCGCTAATTTTACTAGCAGCAATTTTTAAAAACAGAAACTTTGCGCCTATAGAGCTAGCTTATGAACATCCTTTTGGTATTGGTTACTTTACTGCGGGTTTTGTGCTTGAAAAGGGATAATGAGCACCGAATACATAAATGTTGCACCGCTTACTATTATAGGAAGGCTGTCCTCTCCTTTTTTTACATATTCTGTTCCTCAAGAACTTTCTCTTTCTATTGGCAATCTAGTTTTAATACCATTCGGAAAACGTTCAATAAGAGGAATAGTTATTGAAATTTCAAAAAAGAAAAAATTTGCCTATACTGTAAAACCTATATCACGTTTATTATCTAATAATATATTTTTAACTGGGTCTCAAATTAAACTTACAAGTAGTCTATCTAAAACCATGGGTATTTCTCAAACTTCAGTTTTAAGATTTATGCTTCCTCAAAAAATAACCTTGAAAAATAAAAAATTTACCATTCCAAAAAGTAAAAATATAAAAAAAAGAAATCCTAATTTTAATGTAGTTTCTGGCTACACAGATAAAGATATTGTTAAATTAATTTCTAATAAGATTAACAAAACTAGCACTGGTCAAGTTTTAGTTCTTTTTCCAACACTTTCACGATTAGAATATGCATATAAAGAGTTAAAAAAGAAAAAAATTAAAAAGATTTCTATAATTCATAGTACTCAAACAGGAAGTGCATTTACTAATAATTACCTTTCAATATTAAGTAACCAGACAAGAGTTATTTTTGCTCTTAGAAATGGCCCATTACTTCCATTTTATAACTTGGAAAAAGTTATAGTTTCTGATGTTTCTCACTCGTCTTATAAACAGTGGGACCAATCTCCATTTTTTGATACACGTGAACTTTTAAACCATTTGGCAAAAATTTATAAGCCAAAAGAAATAATTATAGGGACTTCTTATACGACAACTATTCTAAAGCAAAAAATTATTGAAGGTACATATAAACTATTTGATGAAAAACCGTTTCCTTTAGAAAAAATAAAGATTATCCCCATGCAACAAACTTATACTCCTGTTCATGATGATATTCTAGATATAATCAAAGAAAAATCTGATTCAAACTCTGCTGTTATTCATAATAGAACAGGAATTTATAGAAAGTTTACTTGTAAAGATTGTGACTGGACAGCTAGGTGTACTAACTGTTCTCTTCCTTTGATTGAACATGAGAAAGAGCTTCTATGTCACAGATGTGAAAAGAAAGAAACTATTCCCCCATTTTGTCCGAGTTGTAATAGCGCCCATCTAAAATCTTTTGTTCCTGCTATTAGTGCAATTGAAAATTTTGTTTTGTCAGAAATCAAAACAACGAAAAAAAATTTAACTTTTTCTACAGATTCTTTTTTAAGCGCTCCCCTATTGCCTGAATATACTACTATTGTTATAGTAAACGCTGATTTAGAGCTCGACTACCCTTCTTGGGATACTAGTGATATATTTCTTTCAAAAGTTGCTCACTTACTCTATTCTCTGAAACCGAACGGCAAACTTTATATCCAAACAAGAAATCAAGAACGTTTTATAGATTTGTTTACTAAATCTGGTCTAAAAAAATATGAAATAAACGAACACTCTATAAGAAAACAATTTAACTATCCTCCTTTTTCTGATTTAGTATTACTATCAAAAAAAATCAATAAAAACGAAGATGAGAATTTGGAAAAATTAAAAAAGACTTTAGAAGAGAAAAAAATCAATTTTTATGTATATCCTAATCAAACTGTATCAAAAAAAGGAATTTATCAGTCAATATTAATTAAAACAGATATACATACTAAAGAATGGGAGTATGTTGTAAAAGACATTCCTCAAGACTGGTCAGTAAACGTTCACCCACACACTATTTAATATGCCAAAACTATCCCTAGTATACGAGCCTTCAAAAATTCTCCGTACTCGTGCACATAAAGTAAAAAACGTTAAAGACCATTCAATTCATACTCTTGTTAAAGATATGATTGTAGCCATGAATTTAGCAAATGGTGTGGGTCTAGCTGCCCCTCAAATTAATGAGGGCCTTAGACTTATAATAGTAAGTACAAAAAAAGGATCAATTGCATGTATAAACCCTAAAATTTTACGTAAGTCTTTATTTAAAGAGTGGATGGAAGAGGGGTGCCTTTCAGTTCCTGGTAAATATGGAATTGTTAAAAGACATAGAAGTGTCACAGTTAGATTTATAGACTTAAAAGGTGAAACAGTAACTATGAAAACCTATGGCTTGTTATCACAAATTTTTCAACATGAGGTTGACCATATAAACGGCATCCTTTTCATAGATAAAGCTAAAAATCTAAAAACTTTATAACAACATGTCAGAACAAATTAAAGTAATTTTTTTTGGAACACCCACATTTGCTGTTCCTAGTTTAGAAAAACTCAATGCAGATAAAAGAATAAACATATGTCTTGTTGTAACACAACCTGACTCCCCTCAGGGAAGATCAAAAAAGCTTGTTCCTTCTGAAATAAAACAAGTGGCTTTAAAATTAAAACTCCCAGTTATAAACTCTAAAATCAATAGTGATTTTAAAGAAGAAATAGCTAAATATGGACCCTTTGACTTAGGCGTGGTTGTTGCTTACGGTGCTATACTTCCAGAATGGCTGTTAAGGATCCCCGCAAAAGGGGTTTTAAACATTCATCCTTCAAAACTTCCATTACTAAGAGGTCCATCTCCGATTCAAACAATACTATTATTAGGTCAAACAACTACAGCAATAAGCTATATATTACTAGATAATGAAATGGATCATGGTCCAATAGTGTCGCAAATACCCATACCTATCTCTGAGTCCGACACTTTTACCACGCTTTCTTCTAAGCTTGCTACCAAGAGTTCGAAAGAATTTCCTAATGTAGTCTGTGACTTTATAGATGAAACATTAAAAGCGCGTGTGCAAAATCATAAGGAAGCAACTTTTTCAAAAATCATTAAAAAGGAAGATGGGCATATTTCATGGAATACTACAAATGCTGAAATTATGAATAAAGTCCGCGCATTAAACCCCTGGCCTTCTACATTTGCATTTTGGAATGGGAAAAAAATAAAAATTATAAATACACGCACACATTTAACCAATGCTACTTCAAATCCAGGTTTGGT
>CAZKTI010000005.1:0-17949 GCA_964555725.1 uncultured Gammaproteobacteria bacterium
AACAAACATTTGTTTAAATCTATGACTACATTAAAAGAAAAATATCAAAAAACAATAGTCCCACAGCTTCAAAAAGAGCTCGGTATTACTAATATCAACGCAATCCCAAAGATTACAAAAACTGTAATAAATATTGGTGTTAGACAAGATCAAAAAACAAACGAGTATATGAAGACTATTGAAAATACGTTAACTCGTATTACTGGACAAAAACCAGTATTTACCAAAGCGAAAAAATCAATAGCAGCATTCAAAACAAGGGAAGGTATGGAGATAGGTGCAATGGTAACTCTACGAGGAAAAAGAATGTATGACTTTGTAACAAAGCTAATCGGAAGCACTCTCCCTCGTGTACGAGACTTTAGAGGAGTGTCAGACACTATTGTAGATAAGCAAGGTAATTTGACGCTTGGATTAAAAGAGCATATGGTGTTTCCTGAAATTAACCCTGACGAAATAGAAAGAGTTCACGGATTATCAGTAACGATTGTAACAACAGCAAAGAACAGAGAAGAGGGTTTAGCACTATTCAAAGCAATGGGTTTTCCATTCGCAAAGAAAGATAAATAAGTATATGGCAACAAAAGCACAAAAAGTTAAATCAGAAAAATCACTTACCAGACATAAGTACACAACACGAATTGTTCGTCGTTGCTGGAAGTGCGGCAGAAAGCGCAGTTACATGCGTCAGTTCGATTTATGCCGAATCTGTTTTAGAGAATTAGCAAATAACGGTGAAATTACCGGATTAACCAAATCTTCCTGGTAGAAAGGACACATATGACAGATCCAATAGCAGACATGCTTACAAGAATCCGAAACGCCGTTGCAGTTAGAAAAGAAACAACGGAAATGCCAAGCTCAAAATTAAAAGTAGCGCTTGCAAAGCTTTTAGTTGAAGAAGGATGGCTTGAACACTATGAAGAAAAAGAACTTCCCGGAAATAAAAAAGAACTATCAGTTACTTTAAAATATGCAAAGAGCGGTAATCCAGTTATTTCACATGTATCACGTGTAAGCAAACCAAGCAGACGCGTATATGTTAACAAAGACCAATTACCAGTAGTAAGAAATGGCCTAGGCGTTGCAATTATTTCAACATCCCAAGGTTTAATGACACAAAAACAAGCAGATGAGCAGTCAGTTGGCGGCGAATATGTTTGCGATCTATATTAAAGTATATGTCTAGAGTAGGTAAACAAATCATAGAAATCCCACAAGGCGTTACCATAACGGTTAATGGCCTCGATCTTAAAGTAAAAGGCCCTAAAGGTGAATTAGGTATGGTAATTCCTGAATTTATAAACATATCTCAAGAAAATAATGGAGCCAAAGTTAGTGTTAAGGATGACACAGAAAAAGAACAGCGTGCCCTATGGGGAACGTGGTCAAGTCATTTAAAGAATATGGTTGACGGTGTTACTGAAGGATTTCAAAAAGAGCTAGAAGTAAATGGCGTAGGCTACAAGGTAGCACTTCAAGGAAAAAAAATAGTTTTAAATATAGGATACTCTCATACAATTGAATATGATATACCTGAAGGAATAGATGCAGAGGTTGATAAAAATATTATTCGCATTAAAGGAATTAACAAACAACTTGTAGGCCAAGTAGCAGCAGAGATACGACAGAAAAGGAAAGTAGAACCATATAAAGGAAAAGGTATTAAGTATATTGACGAACAGGTAAAACGTAAAGCTGGTAAAGCAGCCAAAGGAGCAGAATAATATGGCAAATATTAAAGTACAGAAAAAAATTAGACGTTCTTACAAAACTCGTACAAAGTTACGGGCAGGTTTAACTGATGCTCCAAGACTTTCGATTTTCCGATCAAACAAATCACTTTCATTTCAGATAATTGATGACACTAAAGGAAAAACACTTGCAAGTGCGTATTCAAGAGAATTAGATAGCAAACTGACCCGCATGGAGCAAGCAGAAGAACTAGGAAAGCTTATAGCAAAAAAAGCAAAAGAGAAAAATATTACTACTGTTGTCTTTGATCGCGGAAGTGCTGCATACCATGGTTTAGTAAAAAAAGCAGCAGAAGGTGCGAGAGAAGGCGGATTAATTTTTTAAAAATATGACAGAAACAACAAAATCAACTACAACTAAAGAACCAGAGACAGTAAAGCAAGCAGCACCTAAAGCAACAGCTGCTCCCGTTCAAAAAAAGAATGGAGCCCCACAACGTGGTGTAGGGGGAAATAGAGGTGGACGCCGCCGTGGTGGTCGTGACCAAAGACCAAAACCAGAAGACGATGGATTTGATCAAAAAATTATTGACCTTGCTCGTGTAACTCGTGTGATGAAAGGCGGAAAACGTATGAGATTCCGTGCAGCAGTTGCAGTGGGTGACCACAAAGGAAAAGTAGGTTTTGGTATAGCAAAAGGGGCCGATGTAAGTATGGCAATTGGAAAAGCTTCACGTAAAGCAAAAAAGGGCGTTGTAAATGTGCAGACATTTAATGAAACTATTCCACACGAAATAAGGCACAAATATAAAGCAGCAAGTGTACTTCTTAAACCATCTGGAAAAGGTAGAGGAGTAAAAGCAGGAGGCGCTATGCGTGTTATACTAGAACTCGCTGGAATTCCAAACGTCACAGGAAAGATGATGGGAAGCCCAAACAAAATGAATAATTCAAAAGCTACCATTGAAGCGCTAGCTGCTCTTAAAAAGAAAAAAGCAAAGAAAAAATAATATGGCATTATCATTATCAACAATTGCGCCTAAAAAAGGGGCAACAAAAAAGAAAAAACGCTTAGGACGCGGAAACGCATCCAGAGGTACTTATAGCGGGCGGGGGCTTAAAGGACAAAAAGCACGTTCAGGTGTTTCAGGATTAAAACGACTTGGGTTAAAAAACGTACTTAGAACAATTCCTAAAAAACGTGGATTCAAAAGTGTTCGCGGACAAGCTGTATCAGTACGTCTTAGTGTTTTAGATAAATATGGTGATGAAAACACCGTTATAACTCCAAAACGTATGGTATCACTAGGCTTAATTACAAAAAAAGAAGCAAAGAAGATTAAAGTGGTAGGTAATGATAAAGTAAAAAAGAAACTACAAGTAAAAGCTCATGCATTTAGCGAAAGTGCAAGTACTGCTATACTAAAATCCGGTGGAAAAGCACTTCTTATTCAAAAATAGAAGACATGTCATTTGTAACAAAAATAATACAAATATTTAAAATAGAAGACCTTAGGAAAAGTATATTCTTTATACTTGGACTTTTGGTTATATTTAGAATAGCAGCACACATTCCAATACCATTTGTGGATAGCGCTAACCTAGAAGCATTCTTCTCGCAAAACGAAATATTTGGCCTTATTAACATCTTCTCTGGAGGGGGCTTAGAGTCATTTTCTATTGTTGCATTAGGCGTTGCCCCATACATTACTTCATCAATTATTTTCCAGCTACTTACCATGGTAGTACCAAAACTAGAAGAACTAACAAAAGAAGGGGAACAAGGAAGACAAAAAATAAATCAATGGACCAGATACGCAGTACCACCACTTGCATTACTTCAAGGATTTGGTCTTATACGTTTACTATCATCTAGCAGCGCTTCTGTGTTACCTGCAGATATGTCAGGATTACAAACAATTTCAATAATGATAACTATGGCTGCAGGAAGCGTATTTCTTATGTGGTTGGGTGAACTAATAACAGAAAGAAATATTGGAAATGGTATTTCCATTCTTATTTTTGCAGGAATTGTTTCAGCACTACCTGGAGCAATAGGCAATGTTATTTTAAATTGGGACACAGCTCAACTTCAAAACATGATACTTTTTTTAAGCATTGCAATAGTTACAATTGTAGGAATAGTAATAATTACTGAAGGTCAGAGAAACGTACCAATTTCATACGCAAGACAAATTAGGGGAAACAGAATGTATGGTGGAACAGACGCTCATTTACCTCTAAGAGTGAACCAAGCAGGAATGATTCCAATTATTTTTGCTATATCATTGGTATTATTTCCTCCATTAGTCGCTCAATTTTTACTAAGAGTAGACAATGCAATTATAGTTCGAGGCGCCACATTCATAGATAGAATATTTCAACCAACACATCCAAACTACGTAGTAACCTACTTTCTTTTGGTAGTAGCATTTACTTATTTCTATACATTCATTCAATTCAAACCAGATAACATAGCAGAAAACTTACAAAAGAATGGAGGCTTTATTCCAGGCATACGTCCAGGAAAGCACACATCTGAATATCTAAACTATGTTGTTTCACGAATTGTGCTTGCAGGAGCCCTTTTCTTAGGAATTCTCGCATTACTTCCATTCATATTACAGTGGGCCACAGGCCTTACAGTAGCTATTTCAGGAGCATCACTTCTTATTGTTGTGGGTGTGGTTATTGAGATTGTTAAGCAGATTGAGTCACAGCTTACTATGCGTGAGTACGAAGGCTTCTAAAAGCTGCGGAGTTATCAATTTTGCAAATTACTTCGTTATGCGCTCGAGACTCGCTCAGCGTACTAATTTCAGTACGCTTCGCTTCGTATCTCGCCCAAGCCTCGTAATTTACAAAATTTCCTGAAATCCTTAGATATAAACATGAAAATGCCTCGACTTGTAAAAATTAAGAGCGACTTTCCTAATAAAAATGCCTTGCCATTTTCAAAATTTATTAACCACTTAGTGCTTAAAAGCATTTATATATGGACTTTAGGAGAAAACAAGGTTAAAATATAGTATATATGTTAGATGTGTCTCTATTAGTTTGGATTATTGTATTTATTGTTAGTTTAGCAGCACTCATAAAGTCTGCTGATTTTTTTACACAATATAGTGAAAAACTTGCACTAGCCCTAAAAATATCCCCATTTGTTATTGGAGTTTCTTTAATAGCATTTGGTACAAGTATCCCAGAGCTTGCAACTGCACTAATTGCATTATTACAAGGGGATAACACCATTGCAGTCGCAAACTCATTTGGTTCAAACATAGCAAATGTACTTCTTATACTTGGAGTCACGGCTCTTGTTGTAAATAAATTAAAAGCTGAAAGAAATATTATTGATATAGATCTTCCGCTATTATTTCTATCAACGGTTTTGCTAGCAATTGTAGTTCTTGATAGAACAGTAACTTTTGGTGAAGGGGTAATACTTATTCTGGGATACGCCGTTTACATGTTGTACGTATTTCAATCAAGGGAAAAAGTTAAAGGAAGCGTACCATCAGCTGACGGAGAAAAAAATAAAAAATCTCATATCAACATTACTACCCTTCTTATAATATTAATTTCAATAGTGGCAATCTATATCTCCGCAGAATTTACCATAAAAGCAGTAATTAATATAGGTGAAATATTAGGAATAGCCACAGGCATTATAGCAATTACAGCAATTGCAATTGGTACAAGTATGCCAGAAATGGTAATTTCTTTAAGAGCAGCTATGAAAGGAAAACACGATATTGCGATTGGAAATGTGGTAGGGTCAAATATATTTAACGCACTTTTAGTAGTTGGCATACCATCATTATTTACAAATTTAACAGTGGGAGACGCAACGTGGCGCATAGGTTTTCCATTTCTTATTATTTCAACATTAACGTTTATCTTTTCTGGCATAACAAGGCGCGTGTATCGATTTGAAGGGGCAATGTATATTGTGCTCTATATATTGTTCATATTTAATATAATTACGTTTACATGATGAGTGCAAGATATTTTATAATGTTAGGACCACAAGGGTCAGGGAAAGGTACGCAAGCAGAAAAGCTTGCGGATTATTTTAATGTACACCATGTAAGCACTGGCGTGGTCTTTAGAAGGCATCTTTCAGAGAAAACAAAACTAGGAAGAGAAGCAAAAGTTTTTTTAGATAAAGGAAAGCTTGTATCAGACAAAATAACAAACGATATGGTAAGTGATATTATAGAAACGCCTCTGTATGAAAACGGAATTATCTTTGACGGATACCCAAGAACAATCTCGCAAGCCAAATATTTAGACGAATTATTAAGTGAATATGACGTTATACATTTAGAATTATCAACGGAAGTTATTATGGAGAGATTGTCAGGAAGAAGAATATGTCCTGACGAGCACATTTATCATATTGAGTTCAATCCACCAAAACATACTAATGTTTGTGACATAGATGCCTTGCCACTCACTCAAAGAGAGGACGACACCCCAGACTTTATTGAAAAAAGATTAAATGCATACCATAAGCAAACAGAGCCACTTCTTAAACACTATGAAAAAAAACGAACACTTCACTCAGTAAACGGAAATCAGTCGATAGAAAAGGTATTCAAAGATATAATTAAATCACTATGATAGGAATTAGAAACGAAAAAGAAATCGAATTAATGCGTACAAGCGGACATATGCTAGCACGCGCATTAAAAGCAACTGAAAATGCCGCAAAGGTAGGAATTAGCTTAAGAGAGTTAAATGATGTAGCAGAAAAGGCGATAATAAGTGAGGGAGGAAAACCAGCATTTAAACACTATAAACAAAAAAACAACGATACCCCGTTTCCAGCAACCCTATGTGCCTCTGTTAACCAAGAGATTGTTCATGGACCTGCTACACGTGATATTAAATTAAAAGAAGGTGATGTATTAAGCATAGACCTAGGACTTTCATATAAAGGTTGGTACACAGACATGGCAGTAACTATCCCAATAGGAAAGGTTACAAAAGAGCTGAAAAATCTTATTAAGATCACGGAGGAGTCTCTTATAGCAGGCATAAATGCGGTAATGCCAAATCAGTCTCTTATTATTGTAAGTAACGCTATTTATAAAGTGATAACCAAGAATAAGCTGGGGGTGGTTAGTGGTTTTTGTGGGCACGGTGTAGGAAAAAAAGTTCATGAAGAGCCTATGATACCAAATTACCCAACCCCACAGGCATCTACAATAATATTAAAACCAGGAATGACTTTAGCAATAGAGCCAATGGTAACATTAGGCGACCCTGCATTTGAAATAGAAAAAGACGGATGGACCGCAACAACAAAAGATAAAAAACAAGCTGCACATTTTGAAAAAACCATTTTGGTAACAGAAAATGGTGCAGAAGTACTAACCAAATTATAATAATATGATATTGGGGATTGATTATGGAAAGTCAAAAATAGGGATTGCAGTGATAGATGATAAAGAGAATACACCAGCCCTCCCTGTTACCATATTAAAATTGCATCCAGATCATCTTTTTTACGATACATTAACAGAAGTGTTAGATGATTACACACCTACGGAAATAATTATAGGAAATCCATATTACTCATATTCTTCTTCAAAAGAGGACAAGGAAGAATTTGAAAATTTTGTAAAAACTGTAGAACAAGTTTCAAAATTAAAACCAATTTTATTTGAAGAGGTAGGAACAACTAAGGAAGCGCAGCACTTGGTAAAAGATCATCCTCAAAAAGTAAAAGATGATGATGCGATCGCAGCATCTATAATGTTAGAAGCGTATGCTAAGAAAAAAAAGAATGCTTCAATATCTTAAAACACATGGAATCATTTTAAGACGTGATCATGCAAGCGATATTGGAGAACGGATTTCAGCATTTACCAGAAAACGAGGAAGGATAAATTTTATTGCACACGGAATGAGAAGGCCAACATCAAAATTGTCCTCTGCGATTCTTCCTGGAAACATTGTATATTTAACATTTGCCAAACAGAAAGCATGGAACTTAACTGGAGCAAAAGTTGATCTGTCATCCGCACTAGCGGTGCACGACTTACAAATAATGAGATTGTTTTCTGCAGTACGTGAAATTGTAGATATGCTATTACCAGAAGATGAGACAGATGAAAAGCTTTACGACACACTTGAAACATATGTACGTTTTATGGCTAAAGACTCACACACATACGAAGCAAAAAAATACGCAAGCATTCGTTTTTGTACCCTACTTTTAAAACATCTAGGACATCTTCCAGATGCAACAATTTGTCAAATTAATGGAGAAAAGATAAATAGTAGCGAAAAGGCACTATGGCGAAAAGATGCTGGATTTATTTGTAGCAAGTGTGCGCACGCAGAAAACTCCAAGGAGATTCTCTCACTTTCACCATTAGTATTAAATAAAGGAGTCAAACCGCAGAAAATTTCGGATATTGATGTGAAACATTGGGAAAAAGTAATAGCAGATATATATGCTCGTGTAGCTGAACGCGAGTTACTGTCTTTTTCAAAATAAACACCTAAGGATAGCTGTTAATCTTGATTAATGTATATATCTAATGTAATATACAAAGACTTTAAATATGTATAGATCACACACATTAGGACAATTAGAGAAAGCTAACATTGGTAAAAAAGTAACTCTCGCTGGTTGGGTAAATAGCAGAAGAGATCATGGAGGTCTTATTTTTATTGACCTAAGAGATAGATACGGAATAACTCAAATTACATTTGATCCAAAAAATGATTCAGACACTTTTAAAGTGGCTGACTCTCTTCGCGATGAATTTGTGATAAAAGTAACTGGTGTTGTAAAGGCGCGTCCGAAAGACATGATAAATAAAAATCTAGCAACAGGAGAAATAGAGGTTGAGGGAACAACAATTGATATTTTAAGTAAATCAAAAACACCACCATTTGAAGTCTCATGGCAGCCAGAAGGTGAAAATGAAGTGACCAACGAAGATCTTAGATTAACCCATAGATATCTAGATATAAGGAGTAAGAGGATGTTAAAGAATTTACAATTGCGCTCAGACGCAGTTAAATTCATAAGAGACTTCTTACATAAAAAAGATTTTTTAGAAATTGAAACCCCAATACTTACAAAATCAAGCCCTGAAGGAGCTAGAGATTTTTTAGTGCCATCCAGGCTGCATCCAGGAAAATTTTACGCGCTTCCGCAATCGCCGCAGCAGTACAAACAACTATTAATGGTAGGAGGTATTGATAAATATTTTCAAATTGCACCATGCATGCGTGATGAAGACGCAAGAGCAGATAGAAGTCCAGGAGAGTTTTATCAACTGGATCTTGAAATGTCATTTGTTGAACAAAAAGACATTCTTGATTTAATGGAAGAGTTATTTACTAAATTAGCAAAAGAAGTAACAAATAAAAAAATACTAGAAACTCCATGGCCACGTTTAGAGTACGATGACGTCATGCTGCGGTATGGGGTAGACAAGCCAGATCTACGTTTTGGTCTTGAGATTCATGACGTGTCCGAAATAGTGAAAGAAAGTGGTTTTTCTGTTTTTACAGATGCCATAAAAAAGGATGGAGTAGTGAGGGCTCTTAACGCAAAAGGGGCAGCAACTTTTTCTAGAAGTGATATTGACTCACTAACAGAATTTGTAAAAACCCACGGTGCAAAAGGACTCGCATACATTGTAATAGAGGAGAAGGGTTCATATAAGTCCCCAATAGTAAAATTTTTAGGTGATGATGTTACTGAAAAGATAGTAAAGGAAATGGACGGAAAGCCAGGAGACATTATTTTCTTTGGCGCAGATAAACCGCAAGTTGTACAAGAAGCACTAGGACAGCTTAGAAACGAACTAGGTAAAAAATTAAATCTTATAGATAATAATATACTTGCATTTTGCTTTGTAGTAGGATTTCCTTTATTTGAAAAAGAACTAACTGATGGGCACTACGCGCCAGAGCATCATATGTTTACCATGCCAATAGAAAAAGATGTGCCCAAACTTGATACAGATCCTTCAAAGGTACGCTCTTACCAGCATGATATGGTATTAAACGGTTTTGAAATCGGCGGAGGTTCAATCCGTATTCACCAAAGTGATATCCAAGAAAAAATATTTAAGCTCATTGGTTTTAAAAAGGATAGGATTAAATTTTTTAATCACATGCTTACGGCATTTCAATTCGGGGCACCACCACATGGAGGTATGGCATCAGGTATTGATAGAGTAATAATGTTGCTCGCAGGAGTTGAAAATATAAGAGAAGTTACTGCATTTCCTAAGAATCAAAAAGCTCAAGACCTTACCGTAGGTGCGCCAGATGATGTTGAGGCTCAGCAATTAAAAGACATTAGAATAAAACCCATAAAAGAATAGAAATATGGTAGAATAATAGATATGGCTATAGCAAAAAAACTAGAAAATTATCTAATCAAAAACAACATAGATTACGAGGTAGTAGCTCATAGAACGGTTTATACAGCATACGACTTGGCGCTTACAACAAAGAAAAAATTATCTGAAATCGCAAAGACAGTTGCAATAAAAGCTGACCAAAAGCACGTTCTTTTTGTGCTTCCAGCATCACACAGATTAGATACTAAAAAAGTAAAAAAGCTATTAAATGCAAAAAAGTTAACTATTGTTAAAGAGATAGACCTTGCAAAAGTATTTAAGATTAAATCGGGCGCAGTAATACCATTTGCAACATTTCATAAAGTCCCAATTTACGTTGATAAAAACTTACTAAAGAGCAGAGTTATCCTCATTCGTGGCGGGAGCTTCAAAGAATCACTTCAAGTAAAAGCAAAGTCACTTATTGATCAGGGCGGAGAAGCACTAACAACATTTAGTAAAAAACATTTTTCAGAACCAAAATCTCCTAAAAAGAAAGCTGCAAAGAAAATGAAGAAATCAATTAGTCAGAAGGCGAAGAAAAAGCGCTAACACATGGCTGTAACAATAAAAGTTGAACGCTTTTCAGGGCCGCTCGATTTACTACTTGAGCTTATTCATAACAAAGAGCTCGAAGTAAACGAAGTTTCCTTAAAAGAAGTTACCGACCAGTTTATTCAGTATTTGGACAAAGATTATATACCAGCTGACGAACTAACCGACTTTTTAACTATTGCAGTTAAATTAGTTCTTTTAAAAACTCGCTCCCTTTTACCCTACCTTGAAACAGAAGACGAAGAAACAGAGGATTTAGAACAACAGTTGAAAATGTATGAAGTGTATTGGAAGGCAGCAAGACAAATTGACGCTATGGCAAAAAGTAAGGCACATTTGTTCGGAAAGCCAAAAAATCCTAACCTAACAGAAGTAATATTTTCTCCGCCAAAAACAAAAAGAATTACAGTTAAAGATTTAGCATTTCATTTCAATGCTGTGCTCGGACGCATAGAACCAGAAAAAGAATTACCAAAAACTTCTATTAAAAAAGCAGTAAGCCTATCAAAGAAAATAATATTTTTAAGAACATTATTAGAAAAAACGGGAAAGGTATCGTTTCAAAAATTTCTAGCAGGAGACAATGCATCTAAAACAGATGTTATAGTTAATTTTTTAGCAGCACTCGAGCTTATTAAACAAAATGAAGTAAGTGTTTCTGGAGAGCTTCATGACACTACTCTAATAAAGATTGATATATAGTATGAAAAAAGAAGAATTAAAGAAAGCCATAGAAGCACTGCTTTTTGTAGCGGCCAAACCATTAACTGAGAAAAAAATTGCTAGCATAACAAGTGGAAAAATACCAGATGTCCATAGCATTCTTGAGGAGCTTCATAAAAAGTATAAAGATGATGAAAGCGGAGTGCGTATTATGAAAAGCGGAACATCATGGCAGATGGTAACAGCAGAATCTGTATCAAAGATTATCTCAGAATACATAAAAGATGAAGTGTCAGGAGAATTAACAAGACCATCACTTGAAGCTCTTTCAATCATTGCTTATAGAGGGCCGTTATCAAAAGCAGAAATTGAAGAAATCAGAGGAGTTAATTGCTCGATTATTATAAGAAATCTTCTCATTCGAGGTTTAATAGAAGAAACAAAACAGCAGAAAAAAGTTGTTCCAAAATATAATGTGACAGTAGATTTCTTAAAATATCTTGGTATCGAGAGAGTAAGTGAGCTGCCAGAATTTGAAAAACTAAATAGCCATGAAATTCTTGAGCAAATATTAAAAAAGTCTTAAATATCCATGTCAGTTTTTTTCGCTACTATATCCGCATTTATGCTCTCAGTAATGAGTATTTTTTTTCATACAGCACCGCCACAAGAAATACCAGAATCAGTTAAGCAAGTGGAGGGAGATGTAGTAATAGTGAAAGGACTTGCAACACTTCCTCACACCAAAGAATCAAGGGTTCCTAAAAGAAGGGACATTTGGGAACCACCAGGTACAGAAGATATTACCGCAGAAAGTTATGTCATAATGGATTCACGAACAGGAGAAATACTTTATTCAAGAAGTCCAAATAAAATCTGGCCAGCCGCTAGCATTACTAAATTAATGACCGCAATTATATCACATGATGCTCTTGAAGAAGATAATGTTCAATTAACCGATGAAATTATCATAACATCAAAAGACGACGCAGAAGGCACTCGCTACATTTATGAAGGGGAGTCAGTGGAAATACAGGATATATATCGTGCTATGCTCATTGGTTCAATAAATAGTTTTGCACAAACGCTCATGCGGGCATCTGAAAAAGAACAAGAGGAATTTATAAACAGAATGAATGAAAAAGCAAGAAGGTTTGGATTATGGAATACACACTTTGATGATGTTACTGGGCTATCAGAGGGAAATACAATAACTGCAAAGGAAGGAGCCTGGCTTCTAAAAGAGGCACTTGAGTATCCAATAATACAAGACGCACTTCTTCGCTCCGAATATACATTTGAAACAAAAAATACCAGAAGAAGTATATCAATTAAAAACACAAATAGACTTTTAGAGAGTGGGTATCGCATAGAGGGTGGAAAGACGGGGCATATAGAAGTAGCAAAATACAACTTCGCAGTCCGCATAGGAAACAATCTAGGAGATTCAATACTTATTGTGGTACTTGGAAGTGATACAGAGGAGACAAGATTTTCAGATACATCAGATTTAGCTGAGTGGACATTTACGAATTATGAATGGCAGCCATTATAAATATGACAAGCGATTTTCTCGAAGTATTATTATTAGCTACTTTGCCTTTTACTGAATTACGCTTAGCGCTGCCACTAGCACTAACTGTATATAATTTGCCACCAGCAAGTGCATATATTGCTGCAGTCATAGGTAATATTTTGCCAGTTATTGTAATTATAAAAATACTTCCTTGGTTCGTTAGTACATTCAGAGAGAAAATTTCCTTACTGGATAAGTTTTTTACATGGTGGTTTAATCGAGTGAATAGTACATATGAAAGTAAAATGAAAAAATGGGGAACACTAGCGCTTCTTATTTTTGTAGCAATACCCCTTCCAATGACAGGCGCATGGACAGGTTCTGTAGCGGCATACTTATTTAATATTCCGCAAAAAAAAGCCTTTATCTATATCTTGCTTGGTGTTATGATTGCAGGTATAGTAATACTTTCAGGAACTTTAGGAATTATTAAATTGTTTTAATATGAAAAAATATATAATAGCAAATTGGAAAATGAATGACACGCATCCAACTGCTGTACAGTATGTATCAATATTAAAGAATAAGAAAAAGCTGTTGAAAAAAGAAAACGTGGTTCTTTCACCACCACATACAATGCTTGCAGATGTAGCAAGAGATATAAAAGGAATATCTATTTCAATTTCTGCACAGGATGTATTTCCAGAAAAAGAAGGTGCGTATACTGGTGAAATTTGTGCATCACTTTTGAAAAAAGCAGGCGCAACGTATGTTATTATTGGGCATTCGGAGAGAAGACATAAGCTTGGAGAAACAGATGCAGAAATTGCTGAAAAAGTACACACGACTTTAAATGAAAAGCTTACCCCAATTCTTTGTGTAGGAGAAACATTAAATGAAAGAAATTTAAAAAAGACACGTGCAGTTTTAAAGCGTCAGTTAACGTCAGCATTTAAGTATGTAAAAGCTAAAAGAAGAAAAATACTTATAGCCTATGAACCAGTATGGGCAATAAGCACTTCAGGTTCTTCAAGAAAAATAACATTAACTGAAATTGACGAAAGCATGAAAGTATTTAAAAAAGTAGTAGAATCATCCGTGCCAAAAATATATAAAAGTTCAAAAATACATTACATTTATGGTGGAAGTGTAAATGAAAAAAATGCAAAAAATATTTTTTCATTCTCTTCAATAGACGGAGTTCTAGTTGGAGGAGCGTCTTTAGATATAAAGAAATTTCAACGCATTATTGAAGCCGCATAGATATGAATATACCACCACAAGCATATATTATTGGTGTAGCAATTGTAGTAATAGGATTCATTATTTTTAGAAAATCTTCAACACTTGCTTCAATAGACACTGAATCTATTCCAAAAGATGTACAATCAAAGCTCAAAAAAAACTTATACGCAGACAGGCTAAAAAGAAAGTTGAAAGAACGTTCAAAGTCACTAAAACTAATTACAGTGCCTCTGTGGGAAGTAATCAAGAAAACAGCATCAATGTCATACAAGCGCGTTCGTGAATTAAGAACGCAGTATCGTTTAAAAAAAGAGCAGGGACAATTTCCAGATAGCCCAAACCCTGCAGAAAGAGACATTATTGTAGAGGCAGAAGAGTTATTCCACGAAGGAAAACTTAAGCAGGCAGAAGAAGCTTATATAACTATTATAGAACACAATCAAAAAAACATAGAGGCATATGAGGGGTTAGCAGAGGTGTATTTAAAAATGAAAGATTTTGAGCACGCAGAAGAGATATTGAGCTATATCGTAAAATTGAAAGAACAATTTTTACCAGAAGATTCTAACTCCAAGGAAAAATCAGAAATAACCAATCCAAAATCGGGAGGAGAAAAAAGCGATTTAGCAAATCATCATTTTGAATTAGGCGAGGTTCATTACAAGAATGGAGAAAAAGCAGAAAGTCTAAGATGCTTTAAAGAGGCAGTGAGACTAGACAGTAAAAACCCAAAATATCTAGATAGACTCATAGAAACAGCTATAGAGCAAGGAAACACACTTCTTGCAAGAAAAACACTTGATAAGTTAAAAACAGTAAATCCAGAAAATTCAAAGATTTCTGAATGGAATTCAAAAATTGAATCAATATAAAAAATAAGTACGTATAGTACGTATTTATTTTTTTGGCAGAACGCCTCGGTTGTGAACTTTTTTAGTGGAGGAACCTTAGGGCAATTCCGGGGGTCTATTCTGACTAAGTTTGAGGCCTCTCGGTAATGGTCTATTTTGAGCATAAACAGTACAAACGGAACAGTATAAATGACGTTGTTTTACGTTCCATTTTAATTAATAAAATTTTTATTCTCATCCGAAAGTCGATCCAAAACCAATTTATTGAAGGAATGTTATAGAAATTACTTATATACTTTACGATGGCGACTCGTCGGGCATTTCAACACGAAATCCGATTAATAAGACGATGTTATTCTTATTAAAAATAGCATGTTGATAGAGGACATCCAAAGCAGTATTGTGGATTTACAATATAATAATATATAAATTACGCTACCTAAGCTGCTTCCGATTTAGGATCTTCGCTATATAACTCTTTTATTTTTGCCTTTAATCCAAAATTCTCAGGTAGTGATTCTACTCTATCCATGCTACTTGCACGTTCATCAGCATTATCACCAGCTTCGTCTAGGCCGTAAATTATATGACTCGCTTCTAAACATAAATCTTTCTTTGCAATAGTAGTAGAAGTTCTAAATGTATCTCTCATGCTAGGAAAGTTACCAAGATATTTTTCAATTGCTGCCGAAAGTTCTGCTTTAGAATTAACCCCTTCTATTATGCCAGATAATTTTTCATCTTCAGCGGGTAAATTCTCTATCTCAAGATTGGGGGTTTCAGTAGATTCTGAGTTAACATCAGCTGATGTTTCAGTACCTACAGATCCCAGCTTGCACTCTGGACTATGTCCGGCATGGCTTGGATAGCCACAACCTTCACAAGTAGATTTTTCTTGTTCTCTCATAAATATCTCCTTTACCTCCTTTAATTAATACCCATATAGTATAACATCCTTAACTAAAAAACTGCAATCAATATTCTAATTTAACGTATTATTTTACCTTTAACTATTACCCCCTCTGGAATTATCGATATATCCAAACCACTTATATCAAGATCTCCCCCGACCGTAAGGTTTTCGGGTAGCTTTGTTACGCTTGTTCCTTTGAGGTATAGACTTCCTCTAAGTGATAGGTTTTCAGGTAGCTCTGTTATGTTGGATCCTTCGAGGTATAGAGAATTTCTTACGGAAAAGCTTGCGGGCAACTCTGTGATGTTTATTCCTGCTAAGTCTATACTTCCTCCGACCGTAAGGTTTTCAGGTAGCTCTGTTATGTTGGATCCTTCGAGCCAGAGATCTCTTCCGACCGTAAGGTTTTCAGGTAGCTTTGTTATGTTTGTTTCGTAAAGATTGATACTTCCTCCAACTGTAAGGTTTTTAGGTAGCTCTGTTATGTTTGATCCTTCAAGATCGAGGCGTCCTCCAACCGATAGAACTTCAGAAAATTTTTGAATATTCGTTCCTTTTAAGATGAGATCCCCTGCAACTGACAGGGTGTCGGGTAGTTCAGTGTCGAGCGTCCCCTCGATTTCTAGATATCCGGCTATAGCAAGAGATTTATCAGGAAGCGTTCTTTTTCCTCGACCGAGGAAGTGTCTATTGAAATAAAGATTTCCAAAATGACCTTCTTTATTTCCTGAAAGCAACTCATCTTTAGTAAAGCTAATACGCTCAAGAGGTACATCAAACGCTATTGGTAGATCTTTGTGTAAGTCTCTTGCTTCTCGAAACTCCTCTATCCTTGGATCCTTTTTTTGTCCAAATCCTTCTATCTCTTCATCTATCTCATATATAAATCGAAGTTCTTCTGGGCTAAGTACATCCCCTCGTATGTTTTTTTCTTCTAATACGGTAACTCTTCGCATATTCTCGGTTTTCTTATGAAACCTATCTCCCCCAGGAAGTTCATCGATTTGTTGCTCTACAATATCTAACATTGAAGATTCAAGTTCTTGCTCCCCAAGTACACCTCTTACCTCTGAAATCTCTTCATTATCCATGAGTATGGCAGCTCTAGGTATGGTGTTGTCACCTTTGGAATCTTCAGAGTAGTAGATATAGAAATCTCCATCAGCAAGAGTACTTTTTGCGGTAGATTCCCCCGCCGTGCACCAACCTGTGCCATGACCTTGAATCCCGCTAGTAAGTTTTAAGTAGTCACTATCTTTATCATATTTAATCCATTCTCCTTTTATGCTGACTCTCTCTGATTCTGAATCAGGAGTAACCTCCTTAATAGCTTGAGCATAGAGATCGGCAAATTTTGCATTCTCTAAGAGAGAGTCCCATGTAGCGTCTGGTAGCGTTTCACCATTTCCATGTTTTTTTTCTAACCCATCAAGTACATACGCAAGTGCTTCACTTTTAAGCTCGGGAAAAGGGGAAATTGTTTTTCTAGAACGCTTATGGAAAGTGCCAGTCTTTTTATCTATCGGAGAAAGTTTAGATATTTCACGCACCGAATAGTACTTAAGCCAAGTAGGTGCATCAGAAGAGCCCATATAGTCAATCCAAGTATCGAGGCTTGTTTTCTGATCACGGATGATAGTATCTTTCATAAAAGTTCGTGTTTCGGGTGTTATCTCTGCATCACCATGTCCTTTTTCTCTAGCTATACGGCGTTGTAGTTCGAAGTAACTTTCAGGTATTTCATCTTCTTTGATAACCACTTTGTCATAGAGCTTCTCTTTAAAGAAGTCCACTCTTCGTTCACGTTGTCCCTCCTTTTGATCTACGTCAAAAATTTCTTCTAATCGGTTCATATAGGAGTCAACCTTAGAAGCAGTGTCTTTCTTTACTGGTTCTTCAGAGTGAACGGCTTCTCGCTTAGAAGCACTTTCTACCTCAGGAGTTCTATCAAATCCAGGGTATTTCTCACTTAAAAATGGTCTTTTTCTCATGTGTATTGTATACCACTAAAGTCAAAAAACTACAACCTAAGCTATAATTTTCAGAAAGTAGGCAGTGTTTGTTGTGGCACCCATAATATTAAATAAATTTATAGCTTCCTCGGTTGCATGAACCGCTCACAGTATGGCAGGGG
>CAZKTI010000006.1:0-15430 GCA_964555725.1 uncultured Gammaproteobacteria bacterium
AGATGATAAAAAATACAGGATATGTAAACGGGATTGAAAATTACTCCAGACACTTTGACGGACGTGCCCAGGGAGATCCTCCATATGTACTGGTTGATTATTTCCCTAAGGACTTTTTAACAATTATTGACGAGTCGCACATAACAGTTCCTCAAATCGGTGGAATGCATGCAGGAGATCAATCACGAAAACGTACTCTTGTTGATTATGGCTTTAGGTTACCATCTGCACTAGACAATCGGCCACTTAAGTTTCAAGAGTTTAAAAAAAGAATGAATCAGGTAGTCTTTACTACAGCAACCCCTGGAACATATGAAAAAGAACACTCAAAGCAAGTGGTTGAACAAGTTATTCGTCCTACTGGACTTCTTGATCCAAAGATTGAAATACGTGATAGTGAAACGCAAATAAATAACTTGATTAAAGAAATTAAAAAAACTATAAAGAAAAAAGAGCGGATACTTGCCTTAACATTAACTAAAAAAATGTCAGAGGAATTATCTGATTATCTTCAGGAAAAAAATATTAGGGTTAATTATTTACATTCCGACGTAGGGACATTTGAGCGTACACAAATATTGCACGATTTACGTAAAAAAATTTATGATGTAATTGTGGGAATCAATCTTCTTCGTGAAGGAATTGACCTTCCGGAAGTTGGACTTGTTGCAATTCTTGATGCTGATTACCAAGGATTTTTAAGAAACCATAGAACACTCATTCAAATGATTGGGCGTGCTTCTCGTAACAAGAACGGCCTCGTTGTTATGTATGCGAGAAATAAAAAGTCATCAGAAGCGATGCGACTTGCAATTCAAGAAACAGATAGAAGACGTAAAAAACAAATGGCTTATAATAAAAAGCATAAGATTACTCCAAAAACAATTACAAAAGCACTTCCCAAAGACTTTCTTCGAGAAATGGAATAATAAAACCAGCAATTTCTTGCTGGTGGTTGTCAGGTGGCGCGAAACCTGTCATTGAAGAACTGTTCGACCATCTCGTTGAAACCGAATGCGAGTTCAGTGCTCTTGACATCTTCCTCGCTGAACCAACGTACGCGCTGACCTTCATTCAGCTGTTTGTTCAGTTCATCCTCGGTCATGCGCAAAGTCTGGGTGAAGATGTGGTCGATACGGTCTGGATATTCCACAACTTTGTAGGGTTCGGGTTCCGTAAGGTTGAGCCCGAGCTCTTCTTCCATCTCCCTTCGAATACAGTCCTCCGGTGACTCCCCTTCTTCGGCATGCCCACCCAGACAGTCCCACATTCCTGGGCACTTGATTTGAGGAATGTCATCCCGCAAGAACAGTAGTACCTGACCTGCGAAGTTCGTGAAAAGAATCGTTGCGCACATCTGCTTTTCAGACACTCGAGCCCTCCTGCTCGCATTCATTATTTCATTCAAATTGCGAACAGGAAAATATATATCATTCTTTATAAAATGTCAATATTACCTGCGTATCTTTTTACTGCGTCTTTTACGGTGAAATGTTACTGCAAAACGGTGTGCCTCATCTCTAACACGCTGTACTAAATGAAGTGCGGGAGCTGCTTTTGGAAGTTTTAATGCAGTCTTTTCCCCTGGGAAAAATATTTCTTCGTCTCTCTTTGCAAGAGAGATGTGTGGAATATCTAGATTATATTTTTTAAGCGCACGCGTTGCTATATTTAATTGCCCCTTACCCCCATCTACTATTACTAAGTCTGGTACTGGCCAGATTTCTTTTTTTGAAGATTGGTGATATCTATTAAATCTTCTCTCGAGCATTTCTTTCATCATAGCAAAGTCGTTTGGCTTGCCTTCAACTTTCATTTTGAATTTCCTATATTCTTTTTTATCTGGCTCCCCTTCTTTAAATACCACCATAGAACCCACTGCTTCGTTTCCATAAATATTTGAAATATCATACCCTTCTATTCGTTTTAGTGGTTTTCCTATTTTTAATAATCTTGATAATTCATGTGCATCGTTTTCGTATTTTTCAACTACTCCTACCATACGAGAGTGTCCCAATACCTTTTCTAAGCTTAAAAGTTGGTATTCGAGCTTACTAGTTTTTTCTTCTTCTTTTTCTTTTTTAGCCTCGCGCAATTCTCTTTTCACGGTCTTAATAACTTGACCCTTTTTTCCTTCAAAAAACCAAATTACTTTTTTTACCGACTTTGCATATTCCTTTTTGTCTACCATTCCTACGCATGTACCTGGGCATCTTCCTAGCTGGAAATCAAAGCAGGGGTGTCCCTGACCTGGCTTACATTTTTCTGGTCGCCATTGAAATATGCGTTTCATAACCTTTAAAGCTTCTCTGAGAGCACCTACATCTGTAAATGGTCCAAAATATTTTCCGCTTTTTTCCAATTTCCTTACAACTTTTACTGTTGGATAATCTTCTTCTACAGTTATTTTCACATACGCATACATTTTGTCATCTCGCATTATGACATTATATGGCGGTTGGAATTTTTTTATGAAATTTGCTTCTAAAAGAAGCGCTTCTATTTCGGTATCAACCTGTCTAATTTCAAAATTAGTAATTTTTTCTACCATTAAAGTTTTTGCGGGAGATAGGTTTGCAGATTTTACAAAGTATGAGCGTACTCTGCTTTGTAAGTTACTTGCTTTTCCAATATACAAAATCTTTCTTCGTTCTTTGAAGATATATATTCCTGGTGTTTTTGGAAGACTTTTAATTTTTTTCTCTAATGCTTTTTGCATTCACTTACTATAGTGAAAGAAGTTTAATTATTTTTTTACTTTCTACTGCCCAGAGAAATGTAGATAAACGGGGTCCTGTATCTTTTCCTATAAGTAGATTATATACGTCTTTAAAGAATGCGCGTTGTAATGGGGCATTTTCTTTTTGTGAAAGTGTGTCGTCTTTTGGTATGGCATATACATGCTTTTCTAATTCTTTTATATCTTCCATACCAGAATCTAGTAACTGCTTTAGTTCTCGTACATAATCTTTTGCTTTGTCAGACATTTTATTCCAATATTCTGTATTCTGCTCTTCTCTTAAAGCTATCATTTCTTCTGGGTTATAAGTTTCTAGCCAAGCTTTTGCGAGAGGTAGCCTTACATCTATTGAATCAATGTCATACTGCATATCTAAAGCTAAGAGTATTTCTTTAATTTTATCTGCGTTCCACTGCACAATTTGTCCAAGTGATACTGCCAAGCGCATTGGCAATGGTTTTTCAAATTGGATTTCTTTTGTTCCTTTAAAACTAATTTCAACTTGTCTCAATTCTATATCTGTTAATTCCTTTTTTAAGCTCGCTTTAACAGTTCTATCAAATTCATCGTATTGTCTGTAAATTTCTGTATTTAATGCTACAGAAAAACTTTGATTTGGTGTTTTTCTGAGGTATATCCATTTTAAAAGACTCGGCTGATAAATTGAAAGCAATTCTCCTACTGTGATGCTGTTTCCTTTTGAGCCAGACATTTTACTTCCCTGCCCCTGTAAACCTACAAATTTATATTCTGGTGTTACTGGAGAGATGGTTTTGTAAATTTTTTCAATAATATTTCTTGCACCATCAACACCTCCACCTGGTGATTGGTGGTCGTGCCCAGATGGCTCAAAAACTACTCTTTCGTACATTTGCCTCATTGCCCAATCTGCTTTCCAGATTAGCTTTACTATATGTGTCTTTTTTATGTCAATCTTTTCTTCTTTTTTTGTGTCGTAACACATGTATGTAACGGTGGACTCGCCATCGTATGAGGTAATTCGTGTATTATCTTTTCCGGTATGCTCAGAATATACTGATATAGGAAAATACTCCTCAATAAATTTTTCTTCGTCTATTCCTCTTGAGGCCTTTCCCTTGTCCGACATAAGAGATAATAATATCTTTGCTATCTCTTTTCTTCCCTTAAGTGCTGTGATGATGTGATCGTCATAATCACCGTTTTTATATTTTTTAGTTTGATATAAATATTCAACATCAAAGCCTAATTCGTTCAACGATTTTTCATATTCCTCTTCATGGTGTAAAGCATACGACTCATGACAATCATCTTTATCTGGAACACTAGATAAGGGCTTTCCTATATGTTCCTCAAATGATTCTGGAAGACCCGCGGGAACTTTTCGAAAGCGATCAAAATCATCCCATGAATATATGAGCCTAGTTTTCTTTCCTAAGCTGTTTAAAGCTTCGGCTCCCACATATGCGGTAATAAAATCTCTAAAGTTTCCGAAATGAACTGCACCTGATGGGCTTATACCAGCAGCACAAGTGTATACCTTTTGGTCTGGAAATTTTTCCAGCACTTCTTTTGCTATTCTTTCCCCCCAAAATACATTTTGCTTTTCTTCTTTTGGCATTTCGTTACCTTACCAAATATGTTTGAAAATTGGAAGTTATTTAAAAACCCCTGATATACATCAGGGGTTTTTATTTACTTTTCTTTTTTGTCGGTTTCTTTTTTACTGGCTTCTTTGCTTTTGGCTTTTTCTTACTAGTGGCTGTTTTTTTCTTTCCCTTTTTTTGTTTTATCATTTTTTCTACTTTTTCTACAATTTGAGAAGGTATGTAATTACTTTTTACAAAATAGTCGTCTGCTCCGTATTCAAATCCTTTTTCTATCTCTTCTTCTTGTGCAAGGTTTGAGAAAATGAGTACCGGCACGTCTTTAATGCTGTTTATTGATTTCACTTCTTGCAAAACTTGATACCCGTCAACTTCCGGCATTATTAAATCTAGCAATACCAAATCAGGTTTGTTTTCTTTCATGGTTGTAGATACTGTTGCTCCAGATAATGCTATTGCGACATCGTAGCCCTCTTGTTCAAACCTTGTTTTATACATTTCTACAAGAAATGGTTCATCTTCCACAATAAGTATTTTATTTTTGCCAGGTTTTTTTACCATATTATTTTTTATCTACTATAATCTTATGCTCTTTATTCATTAGTTTACTCTCCTTTGGTAATTTGGGCAATTTACCTGGATTTATCTGCAAACTAAACCCGAATTCGCTACCTTTATCTGGTCCTTCGCTTTTTGCCCAAATCTTTCCACCATGTACCTGAACCATCATACGTGCGACATATAAACCAAGTCCACTCCCTTTTGTATTAGAGGCAGATGCTTTTCCTCCAACGCGAGAAAATTTATTGAATAATCCAGCCTGCTCTTCTGCTGTCATTCCGAAACCAGTATCTTTTACTTTGAACAAAACTTCTTTTCCCTCTTTATACAATTCTACTCTTACACTTCCTTTTTTTGTATATTTTATTGAGTTGTCAATTATGTTTAAAATAACCTGTCGTAACTTTAAAGTGTCTAAGGTTAATAAAGGAATATCTTTTGCACCATTCCAAATTAATTCTAATTTTTTCTTTTCTGAAGCTTCTTTTAATTCCTCAACTACGGAATCAACAATTTTTGTAAGGTTTGCTTTTTCAAACTCGTATTTTAATTTACCACTTTCAATTCTTGAGATGCTTAAAAGCATGTCTATTAGGCCAACTAATCTTTTATTGCTGTTAAATATTTTTCTCATTGAAGTTTTTTGATCTGTACTCATTTTTCCAAATGAACCTTCAAGTAACATAGATGCATACCCACCGATAGCTGTCATGGGTGTGCGCAATTGATGTGATGCTATTGAAATGAATTCTGACTTTTGTTTGTCTAGAAGTTGCAGTTGCTCATGGGCTGTTGCGAGCATTTCCTTACTTTGAACTTCTTTAATTACGCTACGAATTAATAAAACACCTACTACAACTGTTATTACAAAAAGTATTCCATCTATTATTTGGTCAGTACGATTTACCTGCAATAACATTCTTAGAATTACAAATCCCCATAAGCTAAATACAAATACTTCGGTTGTAATTATTTTCACTTTAAATAAATTGTGCTTTATCACTGCATAAAATATTACTGCTACCATTATTATGATAGTAACTTGCCCAAGCCAATTATAATCAAAATTTCCTTGCAGTGGTAAAGTTAGGTTTGTTGTAACACCTATTATTGTTGATGTTAAAGTACCTATGAATACAAATATAATTTGTTTTTTTGCAAGGCCCTTCGTGCTTTTAAATACTCTAAAAAAGTTTGCATAAACATATAAAAAATAAGCGTTTATATATGCTCCATAAATCCAATGAAGTGTGTTATTGAAAATTATAATATTTTCTTCACCTCCCAAACCCAAAATCACGTCCTTTATTAGAAGGTTTGGGTACAGTGAAAAAAATGCTATAAAAGCAAATGGTATAAATAGAATGGTCTGAAATTTTTTAGAAAATGAATATTCCTCATCAATAAATAAATATGACAAGAAAATATATGGATATGGTATTGCCGCAGCTGAAAGATAGAGTAGGTGTGCCCAAAACAAGGTGCTTTCGACTGAATCGCTTGCCCTGTACATAAACATTGTTAATATCCAGAAAAAAATCACTAAAACAAAAATAAAAAATATTCTATTTCTTCTATTTAATGTTTCTGTAAGCAATACTATAAATGCAAAAGCTAACGTTATTACTCCTACAATTGCTAATGCTATATTAATTGTATCAAAACCTATCATTTATTAATTACTTTTTTTATTCTATTTATCTTATCACTACTTATTACTTCTTTAAAATTTTGATATTTTGCTAATCTAAATCCTAGCCCTTTACTTAAGTTTACAATATGATCGACATTTTTTAAATTGGCTCTATTTATAACGTAATGTTCATCCCAATTATTTGCTGCTAATATCATTATTTCACACATACAGCAAAAATTATCATATTTGTCCTTTAGACCAAAATTAAAATGACTATCAATATTTGGAGTATGAACTACGCCAGCTTCTATTGCCATGACATCTTCTCTTTCAAAAACCTCAGGATGTACGTCTGATGGCTGCGCGTCATCTACAATAATTGCCCCTGATTTCAAATAGTCATTACGAACTACTGCTTCTGGTGCGTTTGTTGCCGTGATAATTATGTCAGCTTTTTTTATTTCTTGAATTTTTGGTGTGGTTTCTATATTTATTTTCTGATTTATTGAACTAACTTCTTCAATTAAATTTTTAAAAAAATGTTTTTTTCTTTCTATGTCAATCAGCAATAAATTTGCAAAACCCTCTTTAGCAAGTATCTTTGCGGAAGTTGATCCTATGGAACCTGTTGCACCCACTATAGCAACAACAATAAAATTTTTGTCCATTCCAATTTCTTTTACTAATTTTATAACGTTGGATGTTACTGTATATGCTGTATATGCATGGCCCGTTGTTATGTTTATTTTTACTTTATCAATAATATCAAGGCCTCCTTTACTTAGAGATGTGGTTAATCCCCCTAAACCAATTATTGATGCGCCTAATTTTTTTGAAAATTTCGCTGATTTAATTATTTTCTTTAATGCCAATTCTCTATGCTCCATCATTTGTTTTGCTGTCATTGGGAAAGCAACTACAAGGCCTGGTATTTCTTCACCATTTTTTAATGACTTTAATCCAGATACTTCAGATACAACAATTGGCCACATATGAAATATTATAAATTCTAACAATTTGTTTGGGAAAAATTTAAAAAAAGGATACTTCCGGTATACGTCACTCAAATCTCTAGAGTGAACTAAAAATGAATACTTAAATTTTTTTCTACGTATACTAAAAGGTAGAATGTTAACAAACAAATCTCTTATCGCATGCAATATTGCTATAATACTTTTCACTTCTCAACTATAACAAAAAGGCCACTTGTTAGTAAGTGCTTTATTGATACTATTTTTATGTTCAAAATAAAAAAAGGTTTTTTAATTTCTCCTATCTAACCATTCCATGGCATTATCTTCACTATAAAAATAGTCAATATACCATGTATTAAAAATTGTATTTAGTATGAATTTAAAAATTGAAGGAACAATTTTTTTAGGACCCACTACAGCTACTGCTTTTACTTGCCTGTGTCTACTTAAATAACGATATATTGACTGGGCCTCTTCAGGCAAATTCTTTGTTTTTTCACCTGTGCTCTTAATATTAATAAGGATTTTAAACTTCTTTTTTTTGTCTTTACTAAAATGTCTTAATATAGAGTCTTTAATTAATTTGGTTTGTAAAATAATTTCTTGATCACTTTCTAATACCTCACTAAATGTAACTAATAAATAGCCTTTAGAATTTTGCTTTATTTTAAACGAATTTGTGATTAAACTTTTATTCATATTTATTACTATACTATATATATTTATTTCTTAAAATGTATGAATAATATATTCCCAGCATTATTATTATATAACCTAAAATTGAAATTATAGAACCTATTGTACTATGAATTGCTGTATGTGCTGTTAAAAATACAGTATCACCTATTGCGAGAATAATTCCTCCATAACTTAATAGATAAACTTTTGCCTTTAGCTTAACATGATCATCTTTTTTTAAAAATTTTAATAAACTTGTAAGCCACAGAAGTCCGATTGATAAAGTTGCTAGTGATAACATTGTGGCAGGAATAAAATGTAGATTTAACCAAATTGTTCCACTATTATTTACAGATATTTCAGAATAAAAAAATATTCTAAACAATGTTGAAAAAAATATTATCAGAATAATTGACCAAAGTAATATTTTTTTATTACTTCTTACAAATAAATTCTGTTGAATTATTGGCGTTAAAAATAAATATATAATTGCAACCAGTACACTAATTCTCGCAAGTAACGATATTTGCGTTAACAATTTTAGTGATAAGCTGTTTTTTAATAAGTTAATTAAAAATAGTAATAGTAAATTGATTGCTACAAATATAAAAAATGGGTAAAAATTATGTAATTCACTATAAGGCTTTTTGCGTGATAAAAAGTAAACTCTAAATGAAATTAATATTGCTATTATAGCCATTGTTGGATAGAGAAGAATGGAAAAACTAAACATAAAATTTTTTTAAAAACTTTCAATAAATGAAATAATGGACGAATTTTTTGTTTTACCTGAATTAATAAATACTACCGTATCCCTTTTTTTAAAAATGTTTTTACCTAGTGATGCGTAAACAATGCTTGAAAATGGCTCTGTCTCAGCTAAATGCTTGTATTTATTATACACGTCCTTCATCTCTTTGCCATTAATCATTAATACTTTATGACCTCTTTTCTGCATATCATCCATTACACGAATATATGGTGACTGCTGATAACTGTCTATTTCAGAGCTTAATACTTTTTTGTCTTTTACTTCAATTCCAATGACTTTTATTTGTGAATTTTCTCTTTCAACTGATTGCACTAAACTTGTAAAGAGTGCCCCACTTGCAATTGGAACAACAATATAATCTGGTTCAACTTCTCTTTTTAGTTCATCAAGTATACTTTCAAATCCTTTTTCAAAACCTGTTGTTACATCCCAAATTATTTCATCGTCTTTTTCACGAGCAATAGTAATAACTTCTTCTGTGCGTAAACTTCTCTCCTTCAAATTTTTTTCTATTACATCATAAGCAATATTACGCAGAGAATTTTTTAAATCATTTGAAATATTTTTATCTACTATGCAAACTACTTTTATATCAGTACCTCTTGCAGCTTCTGCAAGTGAGTACCCTCTTTCTCCATTTGTCACTATTACTAACTTGTCTACAAGCAGTCTTTTTGCTTCTCTAATGATTAATGTATTTCGTCTGTCTTGAACGGTTCCAAATTTATTTTTACTTTCATCATATATGTATGCATTCTCTATGCCATATGTCTTTATAAACTCTGCCGTCTTGAAAAGTTTTTCATCATTTTGTGGAAATTGAATATTACTCTTTCCATGTCTCCAAGCAGAATCAAAAATCGACTTATACGCTTCTGCTATAGCGTTATTTTCTATTAATACTCCAAACATGCTTTTGAATGATAATGCAATCACTTTATTTCCAAAAATAATTATCTCTGATTGTGATAATTTTTTTGAACGTGGTATTAGAATTGCATGTTTGTCAACATGTCCTTTGAAAAAATCTAGTTCTTTTTCTTGTGAAAGTATTGCGCGAACATTATTTTTCTTATTTAAAAAATCCTTATAAAAAGATTGGAAGTACTTTGGTAGCATATTTGCCTTGTCCTCATTTGTTGCATATATTCTTACACTCTTTTTTGTTTCTCGTAATGATTCGTAAATAGCTTTAATGGATTCTTTCCCTTCAAAAAAATTTATTGTTGGCTTACCTATTAAGTCGTTTTGTTTTTCTTTAAATAAAGTTTCCAATTCTGGAAGTACTGTATTTACTTCATTTAAAAGTTCGTTTTGTTTTTCAATTGTTTCCTCTATTGTCCTTATGAGATTAGATGGAGGGGTTGCTGTATAGCGTTTTACTTTATTTTCTTCGGAAGTATTTACTAAACCCTGTTCTATTAATGCCTCAATTATTACATAAGTTGTACTTCTATTTATACCTGCTTTTTTTGCAATATCACTCACTGCAGATTTACCCATCTCAAGAAGGGTTAAGTATATTTTAGCCTCTTTTTCAGAAAGCCCATATTTTTTAAGTATTTTTTCTATCATATTGTCGTCAATCGTTCACAACAATATAATGTTTTAGTGGTTTTGTCAATATTTTTATGTAAATAAAAGCCCCTTGGTATTGTTACCTTGGGGCAGAGAGCCTGTTACTCGAAAGTCACAGGTACGGGGTGTACACCCGCTGCTCTCTTCCGTGGCGTAATAACTTTAACACCAACGGTTAACGGAAACTGAAGAACGAGACTTGGGAGAATGACAAGTGTAGCGACCAGTGCACTAACCATAGACACAACCATGAGAAATCCCAAATTCCACAGAGGAACGAACGTTGAAAGCATTAGAAACCCGAAAGCGCAGTTACTAATGCAGTCGTACGTTATTGGGGTACCACCCTTGAACAGAGCAATTTCTACTGCTTCTTCAACTGAAGAACCACGCCGCAATTCCTCACGAACTCTATTGATGTAGTGCACCCCGAAGTCAATCGCAATGCAGCATGTTACGGTGGCAACCGACATATTCGCGATATCTAGAGAAATTCCCATGAATCCCATCAGGCCCATGACGAATGCCGTTGTGACGCAGATAGGAATAATGCCAACTCCCGCGAGACGGATGCGCATCCAGAACCAACTCAACAGGATGAACATCAGAATGATGGTTGAAACCATCGAGTAGAGCTTCCCTTCAACTACGTATTTAGGGAAAACGCTCCAAACGAAGAACTCACCACCTCTGTTTACCTGTAGCATGGGGTCACCGACCATCAGTCCTGTGTGTTCCCACGCGCTCGAAACGATTTTCTCGTCTCTCGCATCGATAAATAGATTCACCAATACTCTGTCCTTGTTGAACGTGACAAAATCATTGATGAATTCTTGATCGTCAAAAAGTGAAAGTTGTTCTGCTGCCTCTCTTGTATCAGGTACTGCATCTACTTTGGAGGCAAAGACGCCAAAGAGCCTCTTTACCCTTTCAGGGTACGATACTCCAAAGATGATGCCGGGGTGCTTAAACAGCCGCTTCATGTACGTGTCGACCGCATTCAAAAACTCTGGGTCGTTCACGTCATTTGACGAATGCGAGATATCAACCTGAACGAAACCTGTGCCACCGAAGTGCTCAAGGAACAGGTCGTAACCGTTTCTTACTGGATCACCCTTTGAGAACATCTCAGGTGGGTTTGACGTTACCTCAAGTCTTGCGATGTCGCCCATGCTGAGAAGAACGACCAATGCAATGCAGGTAAATACTGTAGGACGTTTGTTAAACGCCATGTTTCGCACCGCCAAGAGGGCTCTTTTGACCATTCTTTCCAGAAAAACTGATGTCTTTGTCTTGTCTTTCTGAACTGCTTTCTGAAAGAATGCGAAAGAGAGTGTGAGCGCCGGGAGAAACACTACTGAGAGTAGCGCTCCAGCTGCGATTCCTGAAGCACAGTAGAGACCAAATTCCTTAACGGAGTAAATCTCTACGATGAATAGGGTCGCAAAGCCCACTGTCGAAGTTATACCAGCGTGCATGATGGATGGTGCCACACCTTCCATTGATTCACTGGTAATATCGGCGAGGCTGTAGGAGCTCCCGTATTCTTCCCTCATACGATATATAAGATGAAAGCCGTGTGAGCTTACCACTGCTGTTAGCAGAAGCGGAAGTGCGGATGTGAGTACGTTCTGAGGAAAGCCGAGCCACCCCATGATTCCCATACCCCATATAGTAGAAAGGCCAATGGTAGTAAGAATCATGATTGCGGAACGCCAGCCGAGAGTAGCACTCATAAACACAAGAATTGCAATAACTGCAACACCAATGAACAACTGAGCTTCTGCTTCTGTAATCTTCTCAATTGAAACGTTCAGGTGGTGCATTGCGAATATGCCTGCCTTGAATTCCGAATCTTGTTCAAAGACACTTTTCAGAGCTTCAAGCTCTGCATGAACCGTCTCTTGCGAAACGCTGTCTTCGATGCGAAACCATACCAAGGTTGCTTTTCCTGAAACAGAAACCAAGCGCCCTTTCAAAAGCGGGTCTCCCATCACCAGACTCTTGAGAGAAGCTAGCTCAACTTCCGTTACAGGAATCTCTGTAATGAGATTGTTGACTACGAGGTCTCCACTCTCATCTGCTCGAATGTACGGATAGCTAGTGAATGAGTTCACTCGCCCTACGAGCCCAGTAACATCCTCTGCGGATGCTGTGACTTTGCGAACCTTCTTGAGACACTCGGTTTTGAAAATGGGCATATCCACAGTTGTGGTTGCTTCATTTTCAGAACTTTTTTCACAGACAAGAACCAAGACTGCTGTGTTCTGGTCTGGAAAATGTGCTTGAAGGGCTACATCTTCTTTCACACGCGGGTCACTTGAAGGAAAGTTCCCCTTTGTGACTGGTCGCATTTCTGTTGAGATGCCTGCTGCTACGGGAATTGTGAGTAGCAACACAGTAAACACTATCCACTTTGGGTAGTCTGTAACTATGCGCGTTGCCAGTTTGAGCCAATACGACATGTTCCTACCTCTTTTGGGTTTAGTTGTCGATGTGCAAAAATGCCATCTTTCCACCGTATTCTATCAGAGAATTTGGTGACAAAAAAGCTCTTTAAAGTATAGTATACACTACTTTTTGTCAATATTAATTACACTCTATTACCGTTTAGTGTAAATTATTTTAATATTATTTTTATGATTTATGTATGAGTGTATGCTGGTTTCTTTACCGGCTCTGGCGCTTCATCCATGAGTTTATATACACGTTTCATCATTTTTTCTGCTACAGGAATTAGCTCTTCATCTTTACCAGCTATTTCATGATAGAAAAATGGCTGTCCAATGCGTACTGTAATTTTTCTCCTAAATGTAAAAAATTGTAATGGATTTAACTTTCCTGCACCACTTAATCCAACGGGTATTACAAGCCATCCAGATTCTCTTGCGAGATATGCAATGCCTGGTCTTGCTTTAGCTTTCATCCCAGGATATACCACTTTACCTTCTGGGAAAAAAAGCATTGATTGTTTTCTATCATTAAATACATCCATTGATGGTTTTAATACTTCTTCTATGGTGCCTGACTTCGGGGCAACTGGAAAACATCCATACATTAATAGAAAGGGACGTAATAATGGATTGTTTAAAAACTTTATACTTGTTGCAAACCTAAAAGGAAAAAGGTTTTTTAAATTTTTAAAAGGCAATGATGATGCAAGTAACCAAGGATCAAACATACCACGATGATTTGTAATAAAAATAACTGGTCCTTGTGAAGTGTTTAGAAACTGTGTTCCTTCGACTTTAAGACCAGCAAAAATTGTAGTTAGTGGACGAATAGTAAGTGTTGAAATCCACTGAAAATATATTGTTATTTTTTTCATTTGTTTTTGTTTGCTGTTTAATTCTAGCATAAAATTACTTATTTTTCAAGTAAAAACCCGTCCGAATACCTGCCCGAATGACTTGTTCGGGCGGGGACTTCGTCCGGGGTTTTTCTTTGAGCTTAAGCTCCTTTTTGAAAATTGGGTACCTCCCAGGATTCTTGACTGAGGAATTTTTGAGGACCTTTCTCACTAAAGCATGGCGGGCATGCTAACGTAAGAAATTCATGAATTATTGTCGTACCTTCCACGACAGTTATTTCTACTTCTTCCAATTCATCTCGCAGAAAGACTCCTTCACAAAATCCACAACTTGGAACGTTCGATTGGATTATGTATTCCATAATCTTCCCCCTTGGAACTACTTTCTTTATAGCACACCTTCTGATTTTTACAATGCTACATTTCTTCTACTGCTTCTATACCGAGTAATGAAAGTCCTGACTCAATTACGCTTTTTACTTGAGTTGAAAGCAATAGCCTTGCTTGTACTAAGCTTTCGGATTCAGCTTCTAGTATTTTATGGCTATGATAAAAATGAGAATATAATTTTGTTAAATCAAAAAGGTAGTTTGCAAGTTTTGCAGGATTATACTCTTTCACAACCTCTTCAGTAACCTCTGGATAACGTAGCAAGGAATGTATAATACTTTTTTCCTCATCTGTATCTAAGGTGTGTAATTCTGATTTTCCTTTTTTCACTTTTCCTTTTTTCAAAATACTATTAATTCTTGCAGCCGTGTAAAGAATGTATGATGCAGTAAACCCTTCAAATGACAGTGCTCGCTTTGTATCAAAGGTTATCTTTTTTTGTGTATCTACTTTTAACATTTCAAACTTAAGCGTAGCTAGGGCAAGTGCGCTTGCCACTGAATTTATTTTATCCTCTTTCCAATCGCTGTGCCTTTTTTCGGTTTCTTTTTTTGTGCTTTCTATTAATTCATCTCTAAGTGAATCGTATGTAATTACATTTCCTCTTCTAGAAGACATTGCCCCTGTTGGAAGGTCTACGAAGTCATAAGTCTGATTTGTCATGGGCGTATCTATTCCCATGAGTTCTAATGTTTTGAAGAATTGTTGAAAATATAATTTTTGCCTTACGTCTGTTTGTACTAAAGCTTCGTCAAAATTAAAATCTTTTATTTTTTCTTCTGCAAGTGCAAGTTCTTTTGTTGAATACAAAGGAGAGCCATCGGAACGTAATATAAGAAATACATCCAGATTATATTTACTAAGATCAACAATTGTTGCGCCCTCACTTACTTTTGCTATTCCTTCATCAAGTAATTTCTGTACTATTTTTTTTCCCGTTTTTTCAAATTCACTTTCAAAATACCAGCGTTTAAAAGTAACGCCTAATTCTTTATATATTTCGTTTAATTCATCGATGCTCCACTTACGAGTTGTTTTCCAGAGTTTCAATAATTTTTTATCTCCCTCTTCAATTCTTTTTCTTATATCTTCAACTTCTTTTTTTAAATCAGGATTTTTTTCTAATGCTTTTTCTGCTTCAGTATAAATACTTCCAAGATATTCTGTTTTATTTTTGGGTGCGGTTTCACCATCGTGGTTTTTTT
>CAZKTI010000007.1:0-12923 GCA_964555725.1 uncultured Gammaproteobacteria bacterium
TTGTTTTTAATAAGACTAAAAATTTGGGATTAATCGCGATGAAAGATATTGCAGTCCTTAAGCACCAATATGATTGTATAGATATTGCTTTTAAAGTAATTCCTCTAATAAATGCAGCGGGAAGGATGAATCATGGCGTTGCCGCATATGAAGCACTTGTTGAGGAAGATAAAGAGAAAGCTCTTGAGTATGCTAATAATTTGCTTACTGAAAATAAAAAAAGGCGAGAGTTGTCAGATGCAATGTACAAAGAAGCACTTACCCAAGCACGTGAACAAGAAAAAGAAAAACTAATTGTTGTTAAAAATAAGAAATGGCCTATTACATTAGTTGGTATAGTTGCAACACGTATTATGAATGAATTTGGCAAGCCAACATTTGCTATTGGTCATAAAAAGGAGCTATGGGCAGGATCTGGAAGGAGTTTACCATCCTATGATATTTCATTAGCATTACAAGAACATAAAGATATGTTTGAGGATTATGGGGGTCATGCTGTAGCAGGCGGTTTTACCTTTAAAGAAAGTGTATCAATTGATGAAGGTGTTAAGACATTTCAAAAACATGCAAAGAAACTTTTAAAAGGAGTAGAGCTAGTCCCACAAGTTGATATTGAAGCAGAAATATCACTTGATGAAATTAACGAGGATCTTATAGACTGGCTTTCCAAATTAAAACCATTTGGTGCAGGAAATCCACAACCACGTTTTCTCATTAAAGACATGAAGCTTTCTGAAGTGTATCCTTTGGGCAAGAACGGAAATCATTTAAAATTAATGGTGCCAAAAAAGGGCGGTGGCCATATGAAATGTGTATTTTTTAACGGAACTAAAAAATATGCGGAAAAACTTATTGCAGGTGCCACGTGTGACGCAATTGTTGAATTAGACTACAATGAATGGATGGGAATGTCTGAGATACAAATAAAAATTATAGACGTACATATATAATATGGAAGTTGTAATTTTTTCAGATGGAGGATCAAGAGGAAATCCGGGACCTGCGGCATATGGAGCAGTATTATATGAAAAAAATGAAGATGGCGCTCTTGAAATAATTTCCGAACTTTCTGAATACATAGGTGAAACTACTAATAATCAAGCAGAGTATAAAGGAGTAATTGCGGGACTTACTAAAGCAAAAGAGGTTGGCGCTACAAGCGTTATTTTCAATATGGATTCTGAACTTATTGCAAAACAATTAACAATGAAATATAAAGTGAAAAAAGAAGAGTTACAGCCACTTTTTTTAAAAGCATGGAATCTCATGCAAGAATTAAAAAATGTAACTATTCAACATGTTCCTAGAGAGAAAAATACTGTAGCGGACGCGCTCGTTAATAAGGCATTGGATTCTCATATGTAAACAAAAAGACATGTTTTACATGTCATTTTGTTTGCCTAAGGAAGCAATAAGCCGAATTCTGTATCTCACACTTTTAAAAAGGGCGAGACGGTAATCATCTATCTTGGACGAATGTTACCACTCATCTCTAGCGAGCTACCTTTCTTGCTCTTGCACCGAACAGGGTTTACCATCACATCCAAATCACTTTGGAGGAAAAACTGCAGCCACCTAATTCGCATAAAAACACGCTTCACATGACATCAGTCTACTTTTCACCTTTTACCACCAACGGTGGTTAGTATAGTCTCTGCGGCACTTTCCCTAGAATTCGTATATGCCTTTGACTCGTAGAACTTATCAATGCATATCCTTCTTCTGGTTCCCGTTAGGAACTGTTCTTTCTTTGTTATATCAATTGAGTATAACAAAATGGTGTTCGGACTTTCCTCTCCATATTTCTTGTTTAAAGATGTACAGAGCGATTACCTAGCTTTCTTAGGCATGCGTATTCTACAACATATTGAAAAAGTTGTCAATATAGTATAATGTATGAAGTCAGTTAATATAGTAAATAATAGATAATATTCTAATATAATTTAATGAAAAAATCAGAATTAATTTTATCAGCTTCTCTTATTCCATTAGATTTTTTGCTTTTAACATTGGCATTACTTTCAGCGTATGCGATTCGTTTTAATACATACATTACTGAAATTCGCCCAGTTATATTTGATTTAGCATTTGTAGATTTTTTACCTATTGCTTTATTTATAGCAACTGCAGGAATAATAATTTTTGCTTTTTCAGGCTTATATAAAATAGAAACCTCCAGAAGTATTATTCAGGAGTTGATACGAGTCGTTCTTGCCACTGCTACTGGTTTTTTTATTTTAGTTATATATTTTTTTTGGCAGAGAGAATTTTTTGATTCACGTTTTATTATACTTGTAGCCCTCGGATTTACTATTTTGTACGTCAGCATAGGAAGGGTGTTTGTTAGGTTTGTTCAAAAGATGTTGTATACGAAAGGGGTTGGGCTTCATAATTTAGTTATTATTGGCAGTTCATCTTCTGGTGATAATATTGCAGCAACATATCATAAGAATAAATCTTTTGGATATACTATTATTGATCGTATTAAAGAACCTGAAGACTCAATAGTTTCGCAATTAAAAAGAATTGAAAAAGAGAAACACATTGATGATATTCTTTTTATTGACGCTCAACAAGTTGGTCAAAAAGTAGTTTCTGAAATTATCAACTGGTCTACTCTTACTCATGTTGCTTTTCATTATTCTTCTGAATATTTAAATTGGCCAGCAGCAGGGGTAAATGTTTTTACTGTTGACGGTGTTCCAGTGATGGAATTTAAAAAAACACCACTAGACGGATGGGGTAGGATTACAAAACGCCTATTTGATATTGTAGTCTCTGCAATATTAATCGCTGTTACAATACCTGCTATGTTTTTTATGACACTCATTATTAAGATAGACTCAAAAGGACCGATTTTATTTTCAAATAAAGATGATGGCTCTAAATTGATGCGTATTGGGCAATATGGAAAGCCTTTCCGTTATTTTAAATTTAGAACTATGATACCTAAATCTGATAACTTAAGATACACTAAAGAGTTTACTGATAAAAATGTTCGTGCAGGAACACCAATGGTAAAGATTAACGACGACCCTCGCGTTACGAGGGTTGGGAATTTTTTTAGACGTTTTAGCTTAGATGAATTACCTGAATTATTTTTAGTGCTCAGAGGTTCTATGAGTCTCGTTGGGCCACGTCCACATTTACCTGAGGAGGTGGCGAAGTATCAAAATCAGCATAAAATAGTACTTACTATAAAGCCAGGTATTACAGGACTTGCTCAAATTTCTGGTAGGTCTGATTTACACTTTAATGAAGAGGTGAGACTTGATTCATATTACATTCAGAATTGGTCTTTAAAACTAGATTTACAAATACTTGTAAAAACTATTCCTGCAGTATTAAAACGACGTAAGGTGCTATGAGCACGGGAAAAAAACCACGTATTGCACTTGTTCATGATTTTTTAGTACAAGATGGGGGAGCAGAGCAAGTACTTAGAGTGCTCGCATCTATGTTTCCAGAAGCTCCTATTTATACACTCATTGCAGATTATAAAAAAGCCGCAGGAACATTTGATAAAAATAGAATAAGAACTTCATTTTTACAAAAATATCCTTTTAGTATAAAAAAATATCAATGGTATTTGCCCCTCATGCCGCGTGCTATTGAGGCTTTTGATTTTGATGAATATGATATTGTTATTTCAAGCGCATCAGCATTTGCAAAGGGTGTAATTACTGGATCACAGACACTTCATATATGTTATTGTCATACACCAACACGATATTTATGGACTGACACACATTCATATATTCAGGCCCTTCGTGTGCCGTATGTTCTTAAAAAATTACTTCCTATTTTAATCGCAAAATTAAGGAATTGGGATTATCAAGCAGCACAAAGGCCTGATGCATTTGTAGCGAATTCAAAAACTGTTGAGAGAAGAATAAAAAAATATTATAGGAGAAATTCAAAGATTATATATCCACCAGTACCTGTTGAAATGTTTCAGGTACAATCAAAAAAAGAAAACTATTTTTTAGCAGGTGGCCGTATAGTTGCTTACAAACGTTTTGATATAGTTGTTGAAGCATTCAATAGGCTAAAAATACCCATTAAAATTTTTGGTACTGGGCCACTTTTGAATGAATTAAAAAATAAGGCAAAATCTAATATAGAATTTTTAGGTTGGACAGATGATGCATCTGTAAAAAACTTATATGCATCTGCTAAATGTTTTATTAATCCTCAAGAAGAAGACTTTGGCATTACTATGGTTGAAGCTCTTGCGTCTGGGTGTCCCGTGATTGCATATAATAAAGGAGGGGCAGCTGAAATTGTAAAAGACGGGGTTAGTGGAACTTTGTTTGATGAACAAACATGGGAGTCACTTGCTAACAGTGTCATACGTTTACGAGAAAAAGAATTCGATTATTCTTTAATACAAAGCAATGCTAAACAATTTTCAGAAAAATCTTTTAGAGAGAAAATATTAAATATAATCCATGAACACCGTGAAACATCATCAAATCGCAGTTGATATACGTAGTATACAGCGTACGCCATATACTGGTGTTGAGTACTATTTAATACATTTGCTTTCAGAATGGCTTTCTATGCGAAAAAATGAGCTGTTTAATTTATATGCTAATGAGTATAAAAGTTTTTCACTTAATGAATCACTTAGCGCATATAATGTAACCCAAAGCAAAATACCAAATAAATTACTCAACACCTCTCTTGCTTTTTTCAATAGGCCAAATATAAGCTCTTATATTTCTGAGAGAGTAGTTTTTTTGCCTAATCAGAATTTTATAAAATTAGATGCCTCAAAAAAATTAGTATTTTATGTTCATGATATATCCTTTATTCGTTTTCCCGAATTATTTTCACGAAAGAGGCGAATGTGGCATAGTTTTGTTAATATAAAATCTTTATTGAAACGAGCAAATTCAATTATTACAGGTTCAACATTTACAGCAGAAGAGTTAAAGCAAGTATTCCCTTCTGAAACAGATAATAAAATTATTACTTTTCCTTTAGGCGTTGATTCTTCTTATTTTATTACCCCTGAATGTAATCCAGATACATTATCTACTGGCCATAATGTGCCTGATTGCTTTATACTACATATAGGCACAATTGAACCCAGAAAAAATATTGAAACGGTAATACATACATTTAATGCAATTGCTAAAAAAGATAATAATTTGCATTTAGTACTAGTTGGAAAAATTGGCTGGAAGTCTAAAAAAGTTTTTCATATGATTAAAAATTCACCATATAAAAGTCGTATACTATATACAGGATATGTTTCTGAGGATGATAAAAAATTGCTATTTTCAAAAGCTTTAGCATTTGTATTTCCATCGTGGTATGAGGGATTTGGCTTACCACCACTAGAAGCCATGGCCGCTGGGTGCCCAGTTGTTGCAAGTAGTGTAAGTGCGATTCCAGAAGTTGTGGGTGATGCAGGAATATTGGTGCAACCCTATCAAACTGAAGATTTTATTCATTCGGTAAAAACTTTACTTAAAGATTCTCAGCTTCGAAAAGAATTTTCTGAAAAAGGTAAAATGAGAGCTTCACGATTTAGTTGGCAAGAAACCGCCAAAAAAACATTAGATGTATTAACCGGACAGTTATGAGAATTGGTATAGATGCAAGATTGTATGGTAGGTATTCTCGTGGTATTGGAAGATACGCACAGGAACTTATTAGACATTTAGAGAAATTAGATGCTTCCCATGAGTATGTTGTGTTTATGAATGCGGAAGGCGCTTCTGAACTTAACTTCAAAAACAAAAAATGGAAGAAAGTCGTTGTTGATATTCCTTGGTATTCATTTTCAGAACAATTCAAGTTACCTAAAGCTATTAAAAAAGAAAATATTGATGTAATGCATTTTCCTCATTACAATGTTCCACTTTTTTTTAACAAGCCACTTATAGTAACTATTCATGATTTATTACTTCATAGACACCCAACTAGTAATGCAAGTACCAGAAACAAAATATTTTTTTATATTAAGTATTTAGCATATAGAATAGTCTTTCGTCATTCTATAAGAAGGGCTGGTAAAATTATTGCTGTTTCACACTTTACGAAAAAAGAGATACTTTCATTTTATCCATCTTGCTCAAATACGATAGAAGTAATATATGAAGGAGTTAATCTTCCTGCTTCAAAAATGCATACGTCGGTTGTACAAAATCAATTGTTATATGTAGGTGCCTTATATCCTCATAAAATGATAAAAGAAGCTATTATTACTATATACCCCTTACTTGTTTCTCATAATGCCACATTAGTGTTAGTTGGAAGAGAGGACTACTTTCATAAAAAATTAAAGCTTTTTTTAGAAAAGCTATCTTATTCCCGTGTTGTTTTTAAAGGAGAAGTTAGTGATTCTGAATTAGAGAGTTTATATGATGAATCCAAAGCATTACTTTATCCTAGTGTTTATGAGGGATTTGGCTTACCCCCCTTAGAGGCGCTTGTATCTGGGTGTCCTGTTATAGCATTTGAGTCAGAAGCGGTAAAAGAGGTATCTGGTAAATACATAAAGCTATATAAAAAGGATGTAGAGTTGAAAACATTAATTGATGAAGTGTTGAATTACGAAAAAAACGTGGTTACTGATTCGGTCTTTAGGGAATTAAATCAGAAGTATTCTTGGCAAGACATGGCTAAGAATACAGAATCTTTGTATAATATAGTACATGGAGATTCGGGAAAATCATAAAAAGAAAAATATTCCAATACATCATAAACGTGCGAAAAAGGTTTCGCCGTTTCTTGTATCGTGGAATCAAAATAAAATAAACGAACATAAGTCATCTGAAGAAAATGATGATTTTAATGAGCTTATGAATAAAAGCATGTCATGGATTGAAGAGCATAAAGCATCAATTCATACCCCAATATCTATTCATACATGGCATATTGTTGTTTTTACTATTTTAGTAATTATAGTTAGTGTTCCTATTGCAATTTCAGCGTATGCTAATACTATTGAGGTCGAAAAGAATGAAATAAAAAAAACTTTGAGTAGCAGTTTACTGCTTTTTCAGACAGGTGTTCGTGAAGCTAAAGACGGTGACGCACTTACCGCAAAAGAGTCATTTGTAGAAGCGCATACGTTATTTACTCAAGCAGAGCTTTCTTTAAGAGATAATCATCCATTTGTTACTGCTCTTGCTAATATTGCCCCTAAACAAATTCCACAGTGGAGTTCGGTCCATAATGCGCTTGAAGCTGGAAGACTTGCTTCAAAAGTAGGTGTGATTATTTCAGATTCTTTACATCTCCTTCAGGATAGAAATACCCATTTAACAGAACAAGAAGCTGATGCACTAATTACTGTTACTGGGGAAGTTGAGGCTATGGTAGATACTATACGAATGTTAGTTGAAGATATTAACCCCTCTGTAGTTCCTGAGGAAGACAGGCAGCTTGTTTTAACTATTCAAAAAGCTCTTCCTGAGATAGAATCAGAAGTTAAAGAGAGTATAGATATCATTCATTTTTCAGCAGCTCTTCTTGGATACACTGAGGGTTCAAAAAAAATTCTTGTTGTTTTTCAAAATAATGCAGAACTAAGAGCAACTGGTGGATTTATGGGAAGTTACGCAATGATTAAAATGGATAAAGGAGAAGTTATATTAGTTGATGTGCCTTCCGGAGGTACATACGATTTTCAAGGAACCGTAAGAAAAGCATTTGCTTCCCCTTCACCCTTGCATCTTATTAATCCAGTGTGGCAATTCCAAGATGCGAATTGGTGGCCAGACTGGCAGGCAAGCGCAGAAAAAGTCGCATGGTTTTATGAAGAGGGTGATGGTGCCACAGTTGATTATGTAATTAGTGTTACTCCGACAGTTCTTGAAAATTTTTTACGTGTTGTTGGACCAATAATGATTCCGGATACAAATCCTGAAATATTAATAGATCATAATAATGTGTACAGTAAGTTACAATCACGCCCAGGAGATACTGATACGAAAGATTCTAAGAAAATTATTGGAGATTCTTTGAGCGCTGTTTTTTTAAAAGTTCAAGAGTTAAAATCAGATGAAATACGTGATTTATTGCCTATAGTAAAGTCTTCTTTAAAACAAAAGCATATTTTGCTGTATGCGAAGGATTCAGTAGCAAAAAATGTTATAAGTCATAATCGCTGGGGAGGTGACATTGAGAGTGGGAAAGGGGATTATGTTATGGCGGTTCATACTAATATTGCAGGTGGAAAAAGCGATAGAGATATTAAAGACAGGATTTATATAGAATCCATCGTACTTGATAATGGTAAAATAGAAAATAACGTAACTATCACACGCACTCACCATGGGCAAGATGGGCATGGCTTTGGTGGAGTTCGTAATGTCGACTATATTAGGCTGTATGTTCCTCGTGATGCTGAGCTTATAGATGTAAAAGGTTATGCAAAACCAGCAGAGGATCTTTTTGAAAAAGTACCAGACGGTTATATAGATGATCCTGATATAGCAAGATATGAGACTTTTGTTTCTACTCATGAGCCTACGAATACTACTATTATGCGGTCTTTTGGGAAAACAGTATTCGCAAACTGGATGATGGTAGATCCCGGAACCTCATCATCTGTAACATTTACCTATACACTACCGTTTATTATAGAAGAAGACGCCTATCATCAATTAACTGCCGTGAAGCAGCCAGGTCTTGATGGAGTAGTTTTTGAGTACGCTTTAAAAGCCCCTAATCATTTACTGGGTCCACAAATTAACAATGAAGTGGTAACAACTTATAGCATACAAGAGGTAATGACATCAGATATCCATAAAGAAGTCTTTGTTTCGTCAAAATAACTTCCAGTAATGTCAAAATACTGGTACAATAATTTCATTGTGTATGGTTAAAAAATTAAATAACAATCCAATCTTTTCTTCTAAGCCAGTCTCTAGTAACAACGATACTGCTGGGGATGATATACAGTCGAGTTTAAAAACTATTTATAGAGATACCACAGGAACGGCAGTAGATGTAACTAAGCTTGAGACATATAGAGGTAGAGGGGCATTTTTTTATATAAATAGAATAGTTTCTGCTCTTATACTCATTGGTGTATTGTTTATTGCATTCTCATACGTTCGCTCTGTATTTTTTGATTCAGGAGAAGATGAGACGCTAGTGCTAACATGGGACGCGCCTCAGGCAGTAACATCTGGGGAAGAAATAGAACTCGTTTTACAATATGAGAATAAATTTGATGTTCCCCTTACAAATGTTGAACTTACACTACAATATCCAGATAATTTTATTTTTACTGAAAGCGTTCCTGGATCAAGTGATGAAGATGGGCGCATTTGGCGTATTACTGGTATTAGTGCACAAGAAAAAGGTGCGATAACAATAAAAGGTAAGTTATATGGAAAGATTGCTGAAAACGGAACTATTCAGGCATTACTTTCATATCAGCCAGAAAATTTTAGTTCAGCCTTTGAGTCCCGCTCTTCATGGCTTATGCAAATTGCTGCAGGAAGAATTCTTTCAGAGAAAAAATTTCCTGGGCAAGCCGTTGCTGGTGAAGAGGTTTCGTATGAAGTGAAGTTATTTTTAGCAGATGAAATAGAAGATGACATTACAGTACGTGTTTTTCCTAAGTTTCCTGATTCGTTTGAAATGACAGAAGGTTCTGAGCATTTTATTTTACCAGTACAAGCTTGGGAGCTAAAAAATTTAACAACAAAAGATGATGCTCCATCAAATATTGAAAATATCCCAACAGTAAATTTTAAAGGTAGATTCACGACTGATGATGATCCTGATCAGACGTTAGTACTTGAATATCATGTGGAGGGCCCTGATGGGAATTTTTATATAGAAAAAGAAGAAGACTTTGTAACACAAATTGTACAAGGTGAGTTTCTCATGAGTCTAATTTTAAATGGTGAAAGTACAGAAAAAGCTGTAAATCTTGGTGAAGAATTAAATTATTCTCTAACATTTAAAAATCAAAGTGCAAGTGAGGCTCGCGGGGTAACTATTACAATGGTATTTCCTTCTGGATATATGGATTATGACACTCTTATTATGTCACCAACAGGCGTAAGAGATAACAATACTATTACATGGACTGAAGAAGAAATTAGTGGACTTTCAGCTCTTGACTCAGGAGAGGGAGATACAATAGATATTACCGTAAGCATAAAAGAGCAACTTCCTGACGGTGTTGAAGTAACAAGTTTTAATAATCAAGCTTCAGCACTTATCACTTCGTTTAATGATGTTGATGCAAACATACAAGTAAAAAGTAATGAGATAGTGTCCCCAATAAATAGTAACCTTACCTGGTCCCAAAGTTCTCGTTACTATAATAATGATGATATCCCAATTGGTTCTGGACCAATCCCACCTAAAGTTGGAGAAACTACAAAGTTACACATTTTTTGGGGACTAGGCTCATCTGCACATGCTGTTACCAATTTAAAGATAAGAGGAAAGTTACCAGCTAATGTAACTTGGACAGGAAAAGAAAATGTTTCGGAAGGTTTACTTAGTTATGATGAAGGAAGTAGAGTAGTTACATGGCATATTGAAACTCTTTCAAGTGGAAGCGCGGAAGTTCATGCAGATTTTGAAGTAAGTATTAAACCTACGTTTGATGATGTTAATAAAATAATTCTTCTTATGGGATCCCCGACTCTTACGGGACTTGATCAAGTTACTGAAGGAGAAATTCATCTTGAAGGAAAAGCCGTTACTACTGATCTAGATGGTGACCCAGTCCTATCCGGCAAAGGTTTGGTTGAATCATAGGGCTTACGCACCAGCAGACCTGCTCACTGGCAGAGCCAGTAACCTGTCTGCTTCTTGGCACTCTGCACGATTTTCCTTTGCGGTGCTCACTCAACGTACTGGTCAGTACGTCTTGTTTCACTCCTCAAGGAGAAATCGCACATTGCGCTCAAGTCCGTAAGCCCTTAACTAACCTTAATTCCGAAGGTTATTTTTTTTAAGAAAATATAAACTTACTCGAAATCTGAAACCCCTTTATTTTTTTTACTCAAGTCCCAAAGTCCTTAAATTAACCTAAAGCCTCGAAGGTTATTTTTTTATAAGAAAATTCAAACTTGTCTGAAGTATGTAAGTTTTTTAATATTGACTAAATTAAACTTTTCCTGTAATGAGTGAGAGTAGAAGGAGAAAAGTGATGGGAGAATTTGTAGATTATCTCTCAGAAAATACGAGAAATTGGACTCTGTTCAGCGCCAAAGACAACAGATGGTGCTGTTCCGGTGAAGGTGGGCAAGAAGGGATGTGGAGAAAACTCGCTCGTCTGAAGGAAGAATGTGGGGAGCGACCCGATGACTTGAAGGTATTCGGCGACGAGGCTGAATAACCTGAATTCATAGGAGGTAAAATGATGGACTGTGAAGATGTCCAGGCCATTTATGCGTTCGGAAGTTGATGTTGAGGGATTTTCGTTTTCTCGTCAGGAATTCCTCGACGTTTTGGAACACTACCTCTCATGCGAGGAGTGCCAAGTATTTTTTGAAAGACTAAGGAATGGGAGTGACCTGAGCCTTTAACCACCACCTCTCGATTAACTCGAGACAGGCAAGGTGGTTTTATTTTTCATATTTAACTTTCACTTTAAGGAGGATGGGTTGACCTAAAATTTTAATTACTGTATTGATAATAAAGGAGGTATAAACTGTGAAGTTTACGTCCGCACTAGGTTTTATTCAGGCCTTTCTTGTCCTTTCAATCATTTTCCCTTCCTGTGCCCACTCCCAAGAAAGAGGGATAGTTCCTGACGAAATTATTGAGAGCACTGTATGGGAGGCTGTCAGAAGTATCGAAAGCAACGAAGGTCGCGCCATGCGTAAGTATGGTGATCAGTGGGTACTCGCAAAAGTTCAGAAAACATATACGGAAGATGAGTACAACCAGCGTAATGGCCCGGTCAGTTGTCACGAGGTTACTGTTGTGATCAACGGCATACCTCACAACATTTTTTACAAAGTATGCTTGTCATGTGGTATATCCATATGACCCCACAACCCCAGACTCGTTAAGTCAGGGGCTTTAACTTTGAATTGATTTAATTAAGTTTTGAATATATACTCATGTTCTATGAGTTTCAAATTAATAAAAACAAGTAAGAAATCAAAAGCACGTTTGGGGAAAATATCTACACTACGTGGCGATGTAGAAACTCCTTACTTTATGCCAATAGCAACTCTTGGTTCTGTAAAAAGTTTAGATAAAAATGAACTAGAAGATATGGGTACGCAGATGATTTTAGGAAATACTTATCATTTATTTTTGCAACCTGGAAAACAGATTATTAATAAAGCTAAAGGTCTTCATAATTTTATGAATTGGGATAAACCAATTCTTACTGACTCTGGTGGTTATCAAGTATTTAGTCTGGGGAAACTAAGAAAGATTACAGAAAAAGGTGTGATTTTTAATTCTCATATTGATGGAAGCAAGCATATGATAAGTCCAGAAATTTCTATAGACTTTCAAACAAATATACTTAAAAGCGACATCGTTATGAGCTTTGATGAATGTCCTGCTTTTCCTAGTACAAAAAAGTATCACGCAAAAGCAATGACAATTACAAATAATTGGGCTGAAAGAGGAAAGAGAGTTTTCAATAAATCACTAAAGGATAAAGCCCGCCTCCGCAAAAGCTACGGACGGGCAGGGCAACTACTATTCGGTATTGTACAAGGAGGAACATATAAAGATTTACGTGAGAAACATACAAAAGAGATTGTGGAAATTGGTTTTGACGGTTATGCACTAGGTGGACTTGCAGTAGGTGAACCTGTAGAGAAAATGTATAAAGCTATCAATTGGTCAGAACCATTTTTACCAAAAGAAAAACCACGATATTTAATGGGCACCGGATATCCAGATCAACTAGTTCATGTAGTTAAACAAGGTATGGATATGTTTGACTGTGTCATCCCCACAAGAGA
>CAZKTI010000007.1:13023-15274 GCA_964555725.1 uncultured Gammaproteobacteria bacterium
TTCATGTAGTTAAACAAGGTATGGATATGTTTGACTGTGTCATCCCCACAAGAGAAGCCCGCCACGGACGTCTTTATCTCTGGAATCCTAACTACAAAAGAGGAGTCTTTAACAAGAACTTCTACAAGACTATAGATATAACCAAGTCCCCTTTCAAAACTGATATGTCCCCTATTATGGAGCCCCGAAAAGCGTCAGCGAATGAGGGGATGAATCCTTTGCAGGGGTATTCTAAGGCTTACTTGAATCACTTGTTTAAGGCTAAAGAACCGTTGAGTATAAGACTTGCTACTCTCAACAACCTACATTTCTATTTGACTCTAATGGAGGATATACGTTACGCTATTAAGGTTAATAAACTATAATAGAAAGGTATAAACATATGGGTAGAGACAATGAAATGAGTCCTGAAGATGCGGGGATGTGTCCACACGGTAATTTTCCTGATTCTTGTGAACAATGCAAAACTGAAGGGTCTTCTGAAAGTGAACAGCTTGTTCCTGAAGGATATGAATTACCTAATCAAAATGACCCAGCAGTGAAAGAGCAACAGGTTGATGATAGAAGAAAACATTTCAAGAAAGACAAAGCAGAAAGAGTCGGTCAGTCCAAAGAAGTTAGAGAGAGGCAAATAGTCGAGATTGATGCTGAAATACAAAAACTAGAAGATAGACTAGAGGACAGAAGAAGGCTTCGTGAGCAGTTTGAACAAGAAATTCGTGAAGGCGATGATTTTGTAGCTCGTTTGTAAGCATATTTACATCATCTTTTCCGTGCTAAAGAACCGTTGAGTATAAGACTTGCTACTCTCAACAACCTACATTTCTATTTGACTCTAATGGAGGATATTAGGTACGCTATTAAGGTTAATAAACTATAAGGAGAATCTATATGGGAGAAAGAGGAGAAGGAGCTGGTCATAACGATTCAATAACCAAAGAAGGTTATTTTAAGATTATTATTTTCTATGCTGCAGGACCTATTTTCGGGGTAGCGGTAATTTTAATATTGGCAAAAGTGTTTGGCTGGGACTTCTTCAATGATTTACTCATTGTACAGACTTTTAAGGACATTGCCTCAGAACTGAATTAGAGAGTATTATACCCTAACATTACTTTCGGGTTACTTTCGGTATACCAACGTATTTACTCTTCGCTACGGACTAAATTTAAGCCCTACGTGCATAATACAGGGTATGTTAATATCATTTCCGTATCTATATATAGGTATTGTGTTATGCCTGTAGAATTCATTGCTAACTTTTGCTTTTCTTAATGTCATTGCAGATAATGGTATTAAGTTGTCAACGAACATATTTAATAATGTATTCATTATACCACTGTTGACTTAACTTTATATAGGGAGTAAATATAGGATATATGTATATGAAACAATTAATTATTGGAGTTGTAGCAATTTCAAGTATTGCTGTAAGCGGTATTGTTTTTGTTGTTCTTAGTTTAATTTTCGACTAAGTATATGAATTATTTTGTATTTCACGTGTCTGACCAATCAACATACGGTAAGAAGCGCTCTGCACAGGAAACTTTTGATTATTTGGTAAAAGGAAAGTCTGCTTGGGGCTTTGGTCAAAAAACCGCTAACAGGAAAGCGATTCAGCCCGGAGATAAAGTGCTCTTTTATGTGACTGGTGTAAAAAATCAAATTTTCCTTTTTGTGGATTTGCTGGCCGTGATAATAATTTAATCAATGCGAATCTGTAAATTAATTTTTAAATAATATTTTATAATTTAAAAAATTCCACTTAAAAGAGGATTAGTCTTGACAAGTTTGTAATTATAGTGTACAGTAACTCGTGTTTTTTGAGGGGGACATATGAGAGCGCCGGGATGGGGGTTCATACTTTTCATCACAATCCTTTTGTCATTTCTTTTCGGTAGAAGAAAGGAGAAACGAAACCGACGTTAGAAATATCCAATCAAATGACAACGGCCCCGTCTAGACCACTAGCTGGGGCTTTTATAATAAATTTATTATTAGTCTGTAATTAAGTGGGAGTGCATTGAGATAATATTTGTATATTATGCTATAATAATTATATGTGGATAAAGAAAATTTGAATTATTTAGTTTTTATCACATCAAATTTAAAATAAAATGTTTTTAAAAAAATTAAAATTTACCGGGTTTACCCTCACAAATTTTTTTCAAAAGAAAAATTTAGGCGGGTTTACTTTACTTGAGCTACTCGTAGTAATTGCTATTCTTGGATTGCTTTCAACCGTTGCAAT
>CAZKTI010000008.1:0-14719 GCA_964555725.1 uncultured Gammaproteobacteria bacterium
GATAACTTCTGGCTCAGGTGTTTCAGTTTCTTCCATAGCCTCTTCTGTTACTATTGGTATGTTTTCTGTAATTTCTTGATTGATTTGCTGACGGTTAAAAAAGATTAGTGCTGCATATACAACCCCACCTAGCAAAACTATTAATACAATTACGTTAATTATTAGCCTCCCTATCTTTCTTGGTTTTTTGTTTGGTAAGGGTGGTGGGCTTAAAGGATTATTTTTTGTTGGTTTTTGATCAAGCATGCCAGCAAACATTTCGTCTTCTTCTTTTGATATTGATGGTAATTCTTTTTTTTCAATTTTTTGGTTTACTTGTTTTAATGGTGTGTCGCTTTGCGCAGGTGGTGTTGGTTTTTTTTGATACTCTGTGCCTTGCTCAATAGAAATTGTTCCTGGATTATTTTTAATGGTTGGTTGTGGAATTGTCGCTCTATATTGAGAAGGTTTTGGAATGGGATTTTTTCCCATAGCATTGTTTACTTGTTTCTCGTTTTTTATAGGAACATTATGTGTTTTTAACGGTGCCCCATCTGAAAGAATATCTTTGGGAGTTTCTTTTGGTATATTTCCTGCTTGTATATTTTGATTGTCTTCCATAATGTATAAAATTATACCAAAATTATTTCCCTACGTATACATTAATTTTATAAAACCCCTCCTTCTAGGAGAGGTTTTATTTTATTAATGTTGGTTTAATTATTTTTCTTCTGATTTCTTTTTTTCATCTGGTTCTTCAACAGCTTTTTTATCCGACTTGGAATCTTCTTTAGCTTCTTCTTGTGACTCATCTTCTACTTCTTTTGATTCTTTATCTGTAGTGATATCTTCCGGTTCTTTATTATTTTTACTGTCCTTTGGATCTTGCTTTTCTACACTATCATCATCTTTATCTCCACTATCTTGTAAATCTTCTTTATCTGGATCTATTACTTCTCCTGATTCATTGGATTTAATGTTTATATTCCAGCCAGTCAATTTTGATGCGAGACGAACATTTTGACCTGCACGACCAATTGCTAGTGATAGCTGATCATCCTCAACTGATACCGTTGCAGTTTTGCCTTCTTCATTTATATCAATATTTACTGGCTTTGCAGGTGATAGGGCGTTCGCAATATATGCCTTTGGGTCTTCGTCATATTGAATAATGTCTATTTTTTCTCCACCAAGCTCCGATATGATGGTTTGTACCCGTGTTCCTCGCTGTCCAACGCATGATCCTATTGGATCAATGTTTGAATCGTCAGTGTGGACTGCGACTTTAGAACGTGAACCTGCTTCACGTGCTACTGATTTTATTTCAATAACTTCGTTTGCAATTTCAGGTATTTCATTTCTAAATACCGCTTCTACTATTTCGTTACTTGAACGAGATACTATGACTTCTGGACCACGGTTACTTTGATCTACTGACATAATATAAACTTTTATTCTATCTCCTGTTCTGTATGATTCACGTTCAATCTGTTCATCCTTTGGCATTATTGCAGTTATTCTTCCAATATCTACATAGACATTTCGCATATCACGTCTTTGAACCGTACCCATAACAACATCGTGCTCTCTGTCTTTGAATTCTTCGAATTGGGTATCACGTTCTGCTTCTCTTAATTTTTGAATAATAACCTGTTTTGCTGTTTGCGCTGCCATACGGCCGTATGCTTCAGGGACGTCTAGTTTGGTAATTATTTCATCTCCTATCTTTGCATCTTTTTTTATCTTTTTTGCTTCTGTAATTTCTAGGTCTGTTTTTGGATTAAATTTCTTTACTTCTTCCTCTTCTCCATCTTTTGTTTTTACTTCTTTTTGTTCTGGATGTTCTTTTTGTTCTTGGTCTTCTGGTTCTTCTACTTCTTCCGGCTGATCCTCTACTACCGTCTTTACATCAAACACTTCTGAACCTCCGGTTTTTAAATCAAATTTTACTTTTATGTTTTGATATTTTTCTGCAAAATCTTTTCTGTATGCAGCTGCTAATGCAGCTTCAATAGTCCCAAGGACAGCTTCCATTGAGATTCCCTTTTCTTCACAAATTGTTTTTACTGCTTGTTCAATTTCTCCTGACATATATTTTGTTATTTTTGTATAACTTCTTAAATGTAATCTTAAGCTCACTTAAAAATAAACTATAAAGTTTCTATTACCTCGCTCGCTTGTTTATAAAAAAATGAGCCAGTATAATACTGACTTTTATTAACCATAGCTGAGTAAACAGCTTTTGTCAATCTTTATTCTTCTTCTTCAATTATTTTTGGATCTAAGTTTATTTTTTTTACACTTTGCTCATTACTCCATAGAAATCCTTCTGTATCAAGTTTTGCTTGTACCCTAAAAAATAATTCTTCTGCATCTTCAAAATCTATTCTTATTTCAAAATTTCCATCACTATTAAGCTCTGGCGGTAGTTTTACTTTTTCGTATGTTAAAGATGTTGGTGTGGTTGTGGCATGTGATACGCTATCATATCTAATTCCGGTATTGTTAATTGGGAAATATTGTATATTTTCTATACTCCAAATAATCACCATTTCATTTGTACTTGATGCATAAAAAGCATCTTTTACCTGTATCTCTGGTGGTATAAGGGAAACGTTAGGATTATTTTTTACATACATAAGGTATCCAAAAATAATCATTACGATTGCTGCTGCTATAAATAAAAATTGTTTTTTCATATGCTTATAAGTATTGCGATATTACTCATAATAAACACTGGAGTCAAGCCCATACCTTTATAAGAAAGGATGGTGCGTCTAGTATCTTAAATATAATGCGTATAACGCGTTTTTAAGTAAATCGTTACAGAACTTAAATTGGGAGGGTGAAGTTTATCTTTTGCTTTGGAAAATTAGGTTTGAAATTTATTTTTAACTCTTTAATTCCTAATGGGGTGGTGTATTTAATAAATTTATTTAATAGACCGTGGTCGTAAATTTCTTTTGTTATTTTTACGTCTGACAAACAATATTCGCGAAGTTTATCTATTTTTCCTTCTTTATAATAATCAATTGCTTTTAAACCGTCTCCTGTTTTACCATATCCTAGTGTTGCGTTTGCGACATCATCTAGCTTCATGCTTTTCCCTAGTGTATCTCTTATTATTGCGAGTAAGTCATGGCTATGCATTTTCAACAAATCTCCTGAGTAATATTTGTTAAGTAGTGGAATATCAAAATGATTGCTGTTGTATCCAATTAGACAGCTTGCCTTTTCTATAAATGGCCAAAGCTTTTCAAATTCATTTTCTAAAAATGAACAGTATTCATTAGTGGCGTAGTCATAAATACCTACCATTGATATATCTAAGAGAGTTGGCTCATATGCGCCAACTTCTCTGAAAGTATTTTTTGTCTCTATATCAAAAACAAGTGGTTGTGATTTTATTTTTTTCATTTTTTTTCAGGCCACAACTGATTTCCTTCATCATCCCATACAATAATTGCATCTGTAGGACATGACTTTGCTGCTTCTAAAATATCTTCGTCAGAATTTCCTTTTTTATCTAAGATTATTGCCTTTGCTTCTTCGTCAAGTTCAAACGTTTTTTGTGCAAGCGCAACGCATGATGCTGCTCCAATGCAAGCATCGCGTATTACCTCAATTTTTCCTATTTTTATTTTTTTCTTTTTTGAGTTATCCATAGAATGAATCTTAGTATAGTGTAATTTTTTTTAACTGTGAACGCCTATGCATAAATTGTTGAAAAGGTGTTACTAACCTATGTGGGAAAAATGTGTAATTTCTGGTGATAACTCATCATTTCTTGAATGGTCAAATAATACTGCTATTACATCTATTCTATATTTTAACTTATTATATTTTTGGTTATCGTGTTTATATTGGAACATTGCTTTTTTTATTCGGCTAAGTTTCTTGTTGGTAACAGACTCCTCTGGATAACCAAACTCAATTCCGTTTCTAGTTTTTACTTCAATACATACAAGACTATCGGCATCTTTCATAATTATATCTATTTCACCAAGTTTTGTTTTATAATTTTTAGCAATAAAAATGTAACCCCTATTTTCTAGATATTTTTTTGCGAGCTGTTCTCCCCTGGCTCCAACTTTTAATTTATGATTCACTTTCTTTTAAGAAGATTTAATCCGAAATGATATTTTCCTGCTTCAAAATCTCCACCATCTGCAAATCCTGCACGTAGCGCGTAGTGTCTGATCTTTTCTTTATTTGTTTTATCAAATAGTGGTGGGCCGAATGGCATTTCTAATGACTTCCAATCAATAACCGCAAGCCTGCCTCCAGGTTTTACAATTCTATACATTTCTTTTAAAACATCTTTCATTTTGTTTGTTTGAAATAATGTATTTACCACAAGTGCTATGTCAACGCTATTCTCTTGTATATCAGTCCCTCCTATCATTTCAACGTTAGACCAAATAAGCCGAATATTATTTGCACCTTCTTGTTTAGCGCGTGAACGGATTGCGTTTAAATTTTCTTTTAAAATATCTACAGCATATACTGTTCCATTGTCACCAACTAACTTTGCTGCAGGGAAAACAAAAAAGCCGACTCCTCCGCATCCAATATCTGCAACTGTCCTTCCACCCGTTACACCTATGCCTTCTAATATCGTAAATGGATTTAATAGCGCGTTCGTTTCTCCTGCTATTCTTGAAACTCCATTTTTTGTTTGTATCTCCATGTATGTATTATGACAAATAAATTAACAAATACCTAATTCATTGTTTTCAAAAATGTTTTTCGATGTAGTTTACACATTCCATGTGTTTTAATGTTATCAAAATGTTTTGACGTTCCATAACCCTTATGAACATGAAACTCATACTCAGGAAATATTTTTGAACTTTGAATCATATATTTATCTCTTAAATACTTTGCAACTATTGATGCTGCTGCAATTGTTTTGGAATGTGCGTCACCTTTAACAATCACTGAAATATTTTTTTCCTTAACATATGACTGGTTTCCGTCTAATAAAATGTGGTCAAAAGTTTCGATGGATTCTAATATATCTTGATACCCTTTTTCCAAGGCCTTAGAAATTCCGTTCTCATCAATGTATTTATTATCTACAAAACTGTAAGAAATTTTATCAGAGTTTTCAGAAATTAACTTAAATGAAGTCTCCCTTTGTTTTTCTGACAGAGTTTTTGAGTCTCTTATTATATCAATATTTAATGCCTTAGGATTTTTTATAATAACTCCGGCACATACCAAAGGACCAGCAAGTGGGCCTCTCCCAGCTTCATCCATCCCTAGGATAATATTTTTTCCTGCTCCAATTAACTCCTCTTCAATTTTATATGATGGTACTTGCATAAATGTTCCACGTGGAACAATTTTAGCATTTTTATTAAAAATAATCATGATTTCAATGATTTCATATTGATTTCACTTTTGATATTACTAATGAGCTTTAATGTTTATTTTCATGTTTTTAAAGGTGATTTCAATGATTTCAATGATATCACTTTTGATATCACTGAAATGCTGTTTATGCTTAAACATGTATGTTTTATGATGATTTCAATGATTTCATGTATATGATATAATATTACTATGAATACTGAGAGATTTTTATCTATAAACCAACTGTCAAAAATATATAATTTGCCAGATATTACTCTTTATCGTGATTTTAAAAAACTGCTTAAATCTAATATAGGTAATGAGGGCACTAATTACATAAAATACTTTAAAGACCCACGCATGAATAAGTTTGAGTGGCGAATAGATCCTGTTTGGTTTGAAAATAGTGTTGATAGAAAATTAAAAATATATGTTGAACTCGACCCATCTGAAGATGGTCGTCTTGGCTCTGAACAATTTGTACGAGACAAGCAGTATGTTGATAATACCACAGTGCCTTCGCAAGATTCTTCTAGTCTTTCATCTGATGAAGACTCTGAAGGAACGTCAGGTATTCGCTCTTGGCTAATGGAAAAAATTGATGAGCTAACTGAAATGCTGAAAAACTCACAAGTACTTCTCGCTCAAAAAGATAAGCAAATAGAATCTTTACAAAAAAAAGTTTTACAGATTGAAGAGCCGGTGTACGCGAATATTTCAAAAACGCCTCATTCTCCTACTATTTCCGAAGATATTCCAAATGATTATGATGCTAATAAGCCAGTTGATGAAAATATAGTTATTCAAACTGTAAGTGATGAAGTAGAAGATGAAGAGCCGGACCACGAGCTCCATGAAAATATTTCACCATATGATTTAGGTGAGCATGAACATAATGAATTACTTACTTCGCTAAGCACACTAGAAAACATAGTAACTGATGATGGGGAAATTGATACCACAGAAATTGAACAAAGCCATGATATGGATACTGACCCTTGGCAAGATGAAAGCGAATATGTTGTTCCAGATAATCCAAACGTACGTGGAGGCGAGTCTGATCCTAGGGTTTTAGATTCTGAAAATGAACCAATTGATGATGCATATACTGATGAGGATGCCTTCACACGCATAGCTCGGGAACGAGATCTTTAATAAAACATCCAGACCAGCTAACCAGTTTTATGGCAAAGCCATAAATCTGTTAGCTTCTTAGCACTCTGTACTCAAGTCTGTAAGTTTTTTAATTTGATAAAATTCTTCTTTACAAATACTAAAAAAACTGTAAGGTAATTACAGTTTTTTTCATGAATTGTGGCTTTCCTAACTAGCAGGGGGATATATTGTGAAGGCCATCAGACCCTACCTGGTACTCCCGCTAGTTCTTCTTGTGACTGGCGTCCTTTCCATCATCGGTTTGTTCTTCGCAATTCCTATCATCCGTGGTAAGGAGGAGGCGAGTCGCCTTTTGGTGCATAAGAACCTGGGCGAGGATTCTCTGCACTCTGTATGGTGTCAGGGTGTCCACTCGCTATCCAAGAGATGTCGCAATTGATTTTGACGAGCCTATGGTTTTCATGAGCAACCATCTGAGCACATTCGACATCATGGCTCTGCATGCAGTTCTTCCGAATGCTCTCTGGGTGGTAAAACGAGAACTCTTCCGGGCGCCATTTCTTGGTTGGATCATTTGGGCAGTTGGCTATATTGGTGTTGGCCGAAATGGCAACGACCATGCGGCCATCAGGAAGTTCTCAAACATCAACCGAATGCTCGAGAAATTGGAATGCTCGCTCCTGTTCTTTCCTGAGGGACACCGTTCACGGGATGGTAAATTGCAGGCTTTCAAGAAAGGTGCTGCTCGTACTGCCATCCAGAACCAGCTCCCAATACTTCCAATCGCAATTTCTGGAACATTCGAGATCATGGGTCCAGGAAATCTCCTTAGGCCCGTAGCAGGTCATGTCACTGTGAGCTTCGGAACACCCATGCAGCCGGTTAATCTATCGGCCATACTCAACAAAAAGGTGCACCTGGCAATCGAAGCCATGTTGCGTGACCAGAGGCGAGAGGTGCAGACACATCTCAGGGCTGTGAACTCTGACTGAGGATTACACGCAGCACAACCACCAAAGAACTTTCACAAGAAAGGGACTGGTGGTTTTACTTTTTAAAAAAATATTTAATTGGTTAGGGTTTCGAGTTGGTCAGGCGTTTGAGACCCAACAGCCTGTTTAGCAACCTCTCCGTTTTTGAAAACTAATACTGTGGGGATGCTCATTATATTAAAACTTTGTGATAGTTTTTGATTATCATCCACATTTATTTTTACTACTTTGACTGCGCTCGTGTTTTTTGCAAATTCTTCAGTATTTGGTGTCATTACTTTACATGGGCCACACCACTCAGCCCAAAAATATACTAATGTTGTATCGCTACTTTTTATTACTTCTTTTTCAAAACTTCCTTCGTTTACTTCTATGATATCTGCCATGCTTTTCTTTAATAGTGAATAGTTGGTCAGTATATCATAGTCATTTATTTTTCAAAAACTTCTTCCCTCGACATTGCTCGGGACTTGGTCTTCATTAAAATACCTCGGGGTGGAGGAATGGTGTTAGAGCTGCTATCGTTCCGTCGCGATACCCGTGGGTTCGTGTAATAGCGCTGTTTGTCATAATTCCAAAAAAGCCTTCTTTTTGCTTTAGGTTATCTCCCTTAAATGTTATATCTATTGCATCACCCAACTCTTTTCCGCTTTCTATCAATTTAATAATTTTTTCTGGAACGCGCATTCCTATACTTGAGCCTATTCCTAATGTTCCATTTTTATCTATAACTACAGCCCATCCTGATACAATGTGCTCGTCTCCAATTTTTTGAATACCTCCCTCTAGGCCAACTCCGAAATCGGTATTTTCTTTTTTTAATGCTTTTTTTGCTCTATTCGTGGCTCCTAAAATACTTTCTTTATCGCTCATGGGTTGTTCTGCAACTTCTGAGTCCACCTCAACTCCAGAAACATCCCAGTTTGTATCTGGAAGCATTTTTTCAAATGCATCTTTAACTGCATTTATTTTTACTGGGTTTTTTGAACCTACGGCTATTTTCATATATCAATGTTACCCTAATGGAAAAGAAGTGTATACTTTGCTCAAACAGAGATATAATTAATTGTGTATACTAAAATGTATGAAACAAACTCATTATCTTATTATAGGCGGAGGTATAGCGGGGACCACTGCTGCAGAAACAATACGTTCTCATGATAAAAAAAATACTGTTACTATAGTTTCTGCTGAACCGCTTCCACTGTATTCCCGTATATCTCTTTCAAAGGAGCCCTTTTTTCTTGGGAAGCTAACAGAAGAAGATATTTTCATTCATACATCTTCCTGGTATAAAAAAAATTCTATTGCACTTCTTTATGGTGAAAGTGTTCGCTCTCTTGATACTGACATGCAAGTAGCGACTCTTTCAGACGGACAAAGAATTTCATATACTAAGCTTCTTCTTGCTACTGGAGGAGATGCTGAAAAGCACGAAGAAGATACTGGCTTACAAGCTGGTGTTTATTATTTGCGCACACTCTCTGATACAAAAAAAATATTGAGCTCTATTAAGAATGCAAAGCGAGCAGTTATTGTGGGTTGCGGTTTTATTAGTTTTGAAATGTGTGATCTTCTTCGCAAAAAAAAAGTTGATACTTCTGCAGTGTATAGGCGTCAGCGCTATTTTGGACACATACTTGATAATACTGCGAGTGATATTACTGAAAATGCACTAAGTTCCAAAGATGTTTCCCTTTATCCAGATAGGACTATTCGCTCATTTAATGGTAGTGGTACAATTTCTTCAGTTACGTTATCAGATGGAACAATGCTTGAAGCAGATATGGTTATTTGTGGCCTTGGCTCAAAAACTTCTACTGACCTTCCGTCTTCTGCGAATATAGAGTGCAATTCAGGCATTCTTGTTAATGAATTTCTTGAAACATCAAAGGATCATGTATGGAGCGCAGGGGACTCTGCAGAATTTTATGACACACTTTTAAATGACACCCATCAATTGGGAAATTGGGGTAATGCTCATATGCAGGGAAGAGCTGCTGGATATAATATGACTCATGAAATTCCTAAAGCTTATTCTATGATAACATCTTATACTTCAAAGGGGGCGGGAGTTATCCTTAGCTTTGTAGGAGATGTGCGATCGCTTCAGGGACGCAGAGTTATTTCTCGTGGCCCTTCTCAAAATAGTTATGGTCAAATCATAACTGATGGCAAGGTGCTCAAGGGGGCTGTTCTTATTAATCTTCCCCATGAGATCGTTCCTCTTTCAAATTTAATATCAAAAGGCTCTCCTTTTAGTACGCTTTCTTCAGCACTTACCGATACATCCGTCGATCTAAAAACATTATTGTAATTATATTTTTTTCGTTCTCTTAATGTGGTACACTTTAGTACAATGTTAAATGCGAACAAAAAAACTCCTCAAGATACCGTTACAACCTGGGTAGATATGCTCGTTGATAAGGCTATTAAACTTCGTGCAAGCGATATCCACCTTGAGCCTAGACGCGACGGTTTTGTAATTCTCTTCCGTATTGATGGCATGATTCATACTATTGAAACTCTTCGACCCCATCAACATAAAGCGATAAACTCACGTATTAAAGTAATGGCAAATCTTGATATAACAGTGGTTAATATTCCTCAGGATGGTCAATTTGAGCATACAAAAGAATCGTCACGAATTTCTCTTCGTGTTTCAACCTATCCTACTATTTATGGTGAGGCCCTTGTTCTTCGTATTCTAAATCGTTCTGCCTCGCTTCTTAAGATGGAGTCTCTAGGACTTGATGAAAAACAACTTAAAATTCTTAAGGAGATGATTCAATACCCGCATGGCATGATAATGATAACTGGTCCTTCGGGGTCAGGTAAAACAACTCTTCTCTATTCAATAATTAATTTACTAAACACAGGGGACAAAAATATTATTACTGTTGAAGATCCTGTCGAGCAGAGGATGGATGGTGTCAGGCAAGGACAGATGAGTCAAGCGAAAAAATTTGATTTTGTAACTGCAGTACGTTCAATACTCAGACAAGATCCAGATATAATTATGGTTGGTGAAATACGTGACAAAGAAACTGCGCGAATATCTTCGCAAGCCGCACTCACTGGATCTTTGGTGCTTTCAACTTTTCATACGCTAGATATCTTTGCTGTGATTACAAGACTGCTTGAAATGGGTGTGCCTCGTTCAATTATTGGTCATGCTATTAACGGTGTGATCACTACCAGACTTGTTCGAAAGATTTGCACCAGTTGTCAAATACCTTATAAACCTACTTCGGAAGAAATGAAAATGATTGGCGCGCATGATATGAGTAAAGCGCGCTTCTTAACTGGTGAGGGTTGTGACAAGTGTCGTGGCGGTGGTTACTACGGACGCATTGGATTGTTTGAAATTCTTGCTTTTGATAAAGAGATACGCTCACTTATTACTGAACAAGATATAATAAGTGAAACATTCTATTCTTTTGAAAGAACTAAGGCAAAAGGACTTGGTGAAAGTGGTCTAGATAAAGTTTTTGCTGGCATTACAACCATAGAAGAAGTTTTAAGAGTTACAGGAAAACTTTCTTAAGGTGAGTTGACTTTTTGCGAATATTAGTATCTAATTAGGGTGGGCGGCGGCGAGGACCCCCCGCTAGCGGTAGTTAAGAGGTGCCGTGTCACGCGACCCCACCGCTAGTCAGACCCTCGTCGTCGCCTTCCCTTTATTCGGATCTTAAATATAATGCACCTACTTTGGTACATTTTTTTTATTTAAAAATAAGAGCCCGGGGTCTCATATACACTGGCTTCTGCCATACTATATATGAGCCCCACGGGCTGGTGCGATCATCAGCTCTTCAGTGGAGCTGGAGCGCGGTCTAGGACGTGTGCGTCCCGGACTGGAGGGCCTTGAGGTCGGCCTCGGTGATGTGGCTCACCGCGCTGGGGCCGTCGAGGCCGACGATGGCGACGATGCCGTCGATGGGCTCGGAGACGTAGACCGAGTGCTCGCCGTACTTCTCCCCGTTCAGGAAGTTCTTGCGAGTGAAGGTCCTGCCTTCGTGCCGGGAGATGACGTCGTCGGCGTTGCCCTGCTGAAGCCAGTTCTTCGATTCCTGTCCGCTCGCGTTCTGATCCATGGTTTCTTCGATGCCTCCTAAGGCTTTTTGAACACCTCCCTTGATTGGGAGGTAGTGGCGGCTATATTACAGATTTTAAAAAATATGTCAAGAATAGTTGATAATATTCTAGAAATTTTGTTAAAACGTTAGAAAAATTGTTCTTTTTTAATTTTTTTTGAATTTTGAAAAAAATTTTTCACTTATACTCGGGTCTGTTTTTTTGTTTTGATCTGCAGGTTCTTCCATTACCTCTGTATGCTCTTCAACGTCTGATGGCACATTTGTATGAATACCTTGGCTTTTAGCGAATGATTCACCTTGGCTCATTAATGCTTTTAAATCTACTCCTTTGCTTTCAGCTGTTGCCTGAAGGTCTTTTGCGAGTGCCATCATTTTCTTGGGTTGCTTCATCATTGCTGTCGTCATGTTTCCGCCAGAGGTCATTAATATCTGTATTGCTTCAGGATGTCTTTCAGCCACCTCTTTTAGGGCTTCCATGTTTTTTCTTGTTTCTTTATCTATATGTGGGATGTTGTTCATAATTTGATACTAGTTAGTCTTTCTATTTCGTTTTTTACTTCTTTTGAGTCATTGTCTGCATTGTGTGCGTGCGAACTGCCTTTATGTATGGGAGCGCTTTGGTCTAAATGCAAACTAATTTCAAGGAGTTTATCATTTTCATTGTTTATGTACAAGTGGAAGCGAGGAAATTCTGCTCCATGTATACGTCTTACATAACTTTTGCCGCCTTGTCTGTTTTTATAAGGCGCGTAACCCATCTTTCTTAAGCGAACCAAGGTATTTTCGTTATTTTTTTCTATTTTGCACTTCATAGTTTATTGAAATAATTTAAAAATGCTTTATATTCTTCTTCATTAAAAAAATCATCTCTTTTGATGCCACTCTCCTTAGGATTAATCCATTCGTATTTTTCATGTTCAAGCGAAAGTTTTATTTCACCACTTAGGTATTCTGCGTCAAATATGGTTAAAAAAACTTTTGTCCCATTTGGTGTATATCTTCGATATTGAAATAAGATATTTCCTAGTTTATATATCAAATCTTTTCCTAGCTCTTCTTTAACTTCTCTATCTAGTATTTCTTTTAAATCTTTTGTTTCTTCGTTATCATCTATCCTGCCTCCTGGAAGGTCTAATATATTGTATTCAGGTATTTTTAAAAAAAGAAATTTATTACCTTTTCGTAAAAGTATTTTTTGTCCTATATGGTACGTTGCGTAGTTTGGCATATTTTATTATTAATTTTTATGGTGCTCCCGGACCGAGTCGAACAGTCATCTAGCCCTTAGGAGGGGCTTGTTCTATCCATTGAACTACGAGAGCGTATCCACTCACACTACCAAGATTTATCGGTTTTTGACAAGTAAAAACAACAGGCGTATAATCCGTATACTATGTTTGAAAAAACTTCTGAAAACATAACAACCGTCATAGGCCAAGGTGTTAAGTTAGAGGGTGATTTTACTGGCAGTGGTGATGTAGAGTTCTATGGTGATATAAAGGGGAGTATTACTATAAGTGGCTTTATTAGGGTGGGGGGAAATGCACATGTGACTGCAAATATCACTGCAGATAGAGCTGAAATCGCAGGACATGTTAAAGGAAAAATAAACACGAATACAGACGTTGATATACTAGCTACTGCAAAAGTAATGGGGGACGTAAAGTCACAACAGATAACCATTGCAAAGGGCGCTCATATTTCTGGTAAGATTACTACCGACACTGCGCCTTCTGGAAGAGGTGTAAAAACAAAGATCGCCCCTGTAGATGACACTGTAGAAAATTAAATATACGTAGATACTATTCAATAATGCACACTTAAATCCTATTATGTGTGTTTTTTAAACTATTTATATGTATTTTTATATTTACGACCAATTCCTAGATGACAGAAAATGGCATGAGACGCTTTCTCAAATGGAGCAGAAGCTTTCTATGCTTGATGTTAAGGGCCCAGTTCATAAAATCCATTCCTTTACGAAGATGGGTGAAATTGTAAAACGAGCACTTCAGCGTGGGGCAACGACTATTATTGCTGTTGGTAATGATGAAACACTTTTACAACTTATTAATTGTATTCCTAAAAATGTTGCCTGTGGTTTTATCTCTGTAGAAAAAGATAGTTATTTTTCGAGAATGCTTAATACAAATACCATGGAGGAAAGCGTTGAAGCAATTGCTGGAAGAAAAACCATATCCGTAAATGCGGGAAGAATAGACTCTACTCTTTTTCTTCAAAAAGTTGAGTTAATTGCTTCTGATTTTACAGCGGTTATTAATGATAGCCTAATTCTTAAAGTACGGTTCCCTCAAACTCTATTTACTATTGTTAACCCTCAATTATCATACGACATGAGTATTAATAATGGTATTTTGGATTGTACTGTTGTTCCGTATAAAAAAGGACTGCTCTCAACGGTTAAAAAAACGCCTGCAGAACTTAGCAAATTTTATATTAAAAAAATGGTACTCAAAAGTCAGACACCTATTGAAGTTATTATTGATGGAATTTCTCAATCTTCTTTACAAGAGCTTACTATTCGGGTTGTCCCAAAAGCAGTGGAGCTTATAACAGGAAAAAGTATTTCCAGACAAAAATAAAACGTCTAAACTGTTGTGTCTAGACGTTCTCTGTGGCATTCACGTGTTCGTGATGCACGGGGAAAGCAACAGTGGCCACGTACCGTTCAGGGACTTCTACCTTTTTCAGGTAGGCTACGATTGCCTTCGTGGTGGTGAGGCCGAGGTCTCTGGGCGTTCGTTCCATGCAGGACAGGTCGCACACCATGGGCTCGTTTGCTACGAACCCAATCGGATAGGAGGCGACGACTTTGCCGTTGGTGTCCATGACTTCTGCGACGTGCAGCACCAAATGGGTGTCAATTCTAGCGATGCACACCATCACCTGGACTGCTCGTACAACCGTCTCATCCGTCTCCACCAGCAAAGCCTTGTCTGTTCCGTAGCAATGAACTTTTCTCATGTTAGGTTTTAGCACCCTATTCTATATATGGTTCCCCCAATATTCCACCAACATACCCTTAGTTGGACTTAATAATATATAAATATTTATATACTAGTAGGTCCGACCAAGTTTTTTAAAGAACTATTAATTATTGTCCCTTTTTTAGGTATTTGTCAATAACTATTTAAGCTGTTAATTTGTTTTCTT
>CAZKTI010000009.1:0-14159 GCA_964555725.1 uncultured Gammaproteobacteria bacterium
TAAAATATCTCAAATATATATAATCCATAATCAAAAGTAAAAGTAAACCCTTCCGAAAGTTTTACTAAAGTCCAAGAAGAAACTTTTTTTAACCAAGTTATTGCACTAATAGAGCGAGAAGGTGTTGCTATTGAAAAGCTAAGGGTTAAAACATCTAAAAAGAAAATGGTTTTAACTATTAAAATTGACGATGATTTACCAGAAGATGAGGATGAAAAAGATGAAGATAATAGCAAAAGTGAAAACAACGTAACTGTTTCACATGACGTAATTAATGATATCCCTGTCACTTCTTCCGGTAGTGACGGAGAGGATGGAGAGGACGGAGAAGATGGAAAGGATGGAAAGGATGGAAAGGATGGAGAGGACGGAGAAGATGGAAAGGATGGAAAGGATGGAAAGGATGGAGAGGACGGAGAAGATAGTTATGATAATAGGTTTAGACCAAGTAGAAGTGAGCGAGTAGAGCTTTGTCATAATCTTAGAAATGATTTATCTAATGGGCGTACTATTAAAATCCAAGAACGTGGTGTTGATGCTCATTTAGGGCATGGAGATACATTAGGCCCTTGTGAGTATGTAGAAGATTCTTTGAATGATGAAAAAATTTCTAATGAAAAAGAAGATGATAATAAAAATGAAGAGGAAGATGTTGAAGAAGAGGAGGAAGAGGAATCAAAATTAGAAATTAATGATGAAGAGATTGAAGCCGAAGGTGTAATTGAATATGTAGATGATGATGTGATAGTGGTATTTGGAAAGTATTTTCTTATAACATACAAGACAGAAATTGAAATAAAAAAGAAGCGCTCCCTTTCTGTTGGAAGTTGGGCAGAAGTTAAAGGTATTGTGGAAGGGGATATAATTTATGCTAAAAAAATAGAAGTTAAGTAACGTTAACTACATTAACAACTTTAGCAGGCCCCTTATCCATTTGTGATAAGGGGTTGCTGTTTTTAATACATTTCTTCTTTTTTTTCTCTAACAAAAGAGATGAATTCTTCAAATACCTCTAAAAGTAGTTTGAACGGTGCTTCTAAAATGAAGTCCATTATAAAGATAAATATATTAATTGTTGCGAATTTTTCTGAAAGCCAGCGGCCTACTTTAATTACTGGCAAGGTAAAGAGGTCCCAAATGAAGGATATTGGATTTTCTTTTCCACCTACAACGTGCCATGTTTTTGCTGTATATCGTATGCGTATCCCAAAATAACTTATAAGTGTTAGAAATAAAATGAATAGTATTCCAGAAACTACATTAAAGTTGAATGCACGGAGAAATTGTATAATTATTGTAAATGTAATAAAAAACATTGCAGTGTATACAAAACCTAGTAGTACATTGAGAAAACTTCCGTATCCGCGTTTTTGCATTACTATTTTTTTAAGAGGTTTTTCTGAAATAATATTTTGTATTCCATTAACTATTATATCGGTATTATTTGATGGTGGATTTTTTACGCTTGATGTTACTGCAAAGAGTAGGAGAGGATGAAAAAATACGTTAATAAGTAGTGGTGTAATTGTAATTTTTTTCTCTATAAATAAATCGTATGGTAGCTCGAATATAAAAGCGAGAATAATTTTTGTTAAAAAAATGTAAATTACTGCACGCCATGAGCTTTTAGTAACTCTTCTTTTTTCTGCCTCATATCTTTTTTTTGCAAGTAATGTAATTTCTTTTCTAAGTAATTGTGGGTCTTCTAAGATAGCTCTGCTATCGCTTCCTGATTTTGTTTCTGCCAATTCTTTTAATAAAGAAAAGTAGATAGAATCATTTTTTAATTTCGGAACTAATTGCCATGGCAGTCTGCGATTTAGATTATCTTTAATAGTTCGGTGAACTTCTTGGAAGTGTCCTGCAATATGGTTTATTAATTCTTCATCTGCATTTTCCCAGTTAGGATAATACGTCGTAAATAAGTCATAGTATAATGTGGCGTCATCGCTTTTAAAAAGTGCACGCGCCGAAGCTATATACATAGTAAGATCCCGTTCAGAATCGGAAAGTTTAAGATCTGGCATGGATACGCGGTCTTTAATACTTGTGTAAAATGCATTTAGAGTCGCATCTTCTAAGGAGTGTGAAAATAGGAATCGCTCAATTTCAGTTGATGCTATGCTCATTATTGGTTTGAAGTATGGAGTTAACCCAATTGATTGGGCGCTACCATCACCACTTACTTTTTTATGTAGCAGTAGATGTCTGTCAATAATGTGTTGTAAGTTTTCTGCTACTCGTTCCGGGATTTCGTTATTTGGCAAGTATCCTGCTCGTATAAATTCTGCAATAAGTGAGCGTGCTATTTTGTCGCTTTTTAAGTTTAAAGCAATTTTTCGTTTTAAGATTCTTTCAAGAGCCGCTCTTCTTATTAGGTGTTCTTCTTTGTAATCAACCGCATTTCTTAATTTTTCGTAAATAAAAGCTGCTTGACTAGTAATTTCACTTACTTCAATAGTGGGTTCTTCTTCTTTTTTTAGTAGATATTCGGGTATTCTCGGGTCGTGAGAAGCTCTTATTATTTGCTCAATTTTGTTTGAAATCATAGAATATTGTTATTGTAGCAAAAAAACGCAAGGTGCATAGTGGCTGTAACATTTTTCATTTAATATTGTTATACTTAATATATGAGATACATTTTTCTTATTATAGTTATTTTAGCAGTTGGTTGGATTATTTTTATTAAGGATGAAGCCACCTCCCCTGACCGTGTTTCTAGAACACTCACTGATAGTGAGGTTTTACCCATCGACGGTGATATATTGGACACTGATGATGAGGGTAGCCCACATATAGATGTTAAGACCGAATCTCCTGATGATGACGATTCTTTACTAGATGAACCAATAGATTTAGAAAATACAGAAGATATAGATGATACTGAAGAAGCGTCAGACGATACAGCTGACATTCCACCAGTTGACTCGGAAGAAGTTATATATACTGGTGACCAGGAGTTTGTTTCATATACTAACAAGTCAATGGGGTACACTGTTTCACGTCCTGATAAATGGTATTGGCAGCATTTTCATAAAAGTGAAATTGGTGAAAATAGTCCAGTAGATGATTATCTTGTAATGGATAGATCACCGCTTATTGGTTTAGGCACTGAATACCTTGGAAGAATAGTTGTAGAAGTATCTAAACGTTCTCTTTCAGATTTTTATGATAGCGTTTCAGCTGGAACTAAGACCTCTGCTACAATATCTGGTGTTTCAACAACGAGGTATGAAGGAGAGAGAAATGACAGTTCTTATATAGAATATCAGTTTGTGACAAACGGTAAGACATATAGAATTATCTATACAAATAATAATACGACCAATGAAGAGGAGCAGATCTTTGAGTTTTTTGCTAAGAGTTTTAGTCTTTCGTAATTAGTACTTTCAGACTACGCACCGTAGTGGTATACTTATGGGAAGTTTATATTATGATAATGAATTAGCGTGAAGGCAGAACACCATAACAACACACTTAAAATAATTCTTTTTTTTATAGGTAACTTTACTATTTCTTTTGTTACTCTGGTAATAACGATATTTTCTGTGAATTATTTGTTTGGTGCGTCATATGCACTTAACAAAACTTATAATATTTTTTCTACAATTAATGCTGAGTCGTCAGATTTTGAGATAGCTGCAAGTAAAGCCGTAGATTCATATTCAACTCAAGAATTTACTTTAGGCAGTCTCATTGATAAAGAATTTGACGGGACTAATTTTTTACTGGGTGACATACTTAAGGAGAATGAGGCCTATAAAGAATATTACATTACTTATGTGGGTGGGGGTGTAAAAATTTCAGGCATAATGAATGTACCTCACGGAGAAGGTCCTTTTCCACTTCTTATTTTAAATCATGGATATATTAATCCTTCTGTATATACAAATGGTAGAGGACTAAGGCGTGAGCAAGACTATTTAGCACGATCTGGTTTTGTGGTTCTTCATCCTGATTATCGTAATCATGCTGATTCAACTCCTGACAATAGAGCCGAAGTTTCTCTTAGTACGCTTTATACTGAGGATGTTATTAACGCTGTTGTTTCAGTGCTAGAAGCTCAACTTCCTTTTATAGATGAAAGTAAGATTGGTATGTTAGGATATTCCATGGGTGGAGGTATAACTCTTAATGCAATTAGTGTTGTACCAGATCTCGTTGATGCTGCTGTCCTCTATGCGCCAGTCAGTGGGAATTACGAAAATATTTATAATAGGTGGGCAGTTGATTCAGAAGATGCCAAAATTGTTGAAGAAAAATATGGGACTATTGATGAAAACCCAGAATTTTGGAAAGGTTTATCCTCCGAAACATTTTATGACCGCATTACCATCCCAACTATGTTTCATCAGGGAGATAATGATGATGAGATACCATTATTCTGGACGGATGATACCGTTGATATTTTAGAAAATAAAAATAAAGACGTTACATATCATTTGTATCCGAATGGTCCTCATGAGTTTGTAAATGAATGGAAGCTATTTATGGAACGCACCGTTCAATTTTTTAGAGAAAAGATGTATATAAATGATGACACGGATGTTGTGGTGGATTCAGAATTTATTAGAAATGTTCGTTAGTATATGATTGTTCGTTTTAATTACATATTGATACCAATTCTTACATTTATTGTTATTACAAGTTTTGTTTTTGTATCATACGGTCTTTATAATAAAAAAACTATTTGCAGAAATGAGGCTATTACTCGAACCGATAATTATTTTGCTTCCTTTGACGCCTCTTCTGATAAAAGAGACGAAATATATGCAAAGTTTTATAAAAATTGTGATGATATTAATATTATCGATCATTTGTTAATTCAAATTGATAAAGATATTATTTACAAATAATGTTTTAACGTTTATTTAAATTAGTATGGCTACAATTTCAGAACGAATTGAAAATGGGCTTATTCAAGAAGGATATGGAAATGTATATACACATGAAGACGCTCCAGGAAAGATTTATGCAGATCATACGCACGAAATGGATACTGCTCATATTGTTGTAAAAGGCAAAATAGAAATTACTATGGGTGAAAAGATATATGTTCTTGAGAAAGGGGATAGGTGCGATGTTCCCGCAGACACTGCTCATTCAGCCCATGTTAGTGATATGGGGTGTACATATGTAATAGGAGAGCGATGAGAGGGAGCGCAAGCGGGTAAGTAGCGCTCCATCTCGGCTTCGCGAATAGTGTTACGCTCCGTAAAGAGCTTTCGCGCTCCTTACCCACCTGCTTATGTGATAAAATTTGTGAAAATTAATAAGAATAGATTAATGAATTACAATAAAATAAAAAAAGAAATTTTAAAAAAAGCTAGCGCCAAGCGTGCCAAATCAAATGAGTGGTTTTTTAAGACAGGTATTGGACAATACGGCGAGGGGGACAAGTTTATAGGAATATCTATGCCAAATTTACGTATTCTTGCAAAAAAATATCAAGATATTTCATTTAAAGATATTGAAAAATTTTTTAAATCAAAAATTCATGAAGAACGTATGTTTGCACTTATTGTATTAACGTATCAGTTTGAAAAAGCTGAGAAAAAAGTACAGGAAAAGATATATAAATTTTATTTAAAAAATACTAAATATATAAATAATTGGGATTTAGTAGATACGTCTGCACATAAGATTGTCGGTGCATACATTCAACAAAAACCAAAGGCAATTTTGAAAAAATTAGTACGTTCAAAGAATATGTGGGAAAGACGTATTGCTGTAATCGCAACATTTCAATTAATAAAAATGGGTAGACTCAAAGAAACTTTTGAATTGTCAAAAATGCTTTTAACTGATGATCATGACCTTATGCATAAGGCGGTAGGATGGATGCTAAGAGAAGCAGGAAAAAAAGATATTAAAAAGTTAGAAGCATTTTTAAAAAAGAATCACGCACATATGCCAAGAACCATGCTTCGGTATTCTATTGAAAAATTTCCTGAAGCAAAACGTAAAAAATATCTTAAGGGTATAGTGTGATATACTATATTTATGCAAGATAGAGTGCACGTACTCGCAAGACCTCCTTTTGTATATGCTTTAGGTTTAGTATTTACCATCTGGCTTACGAAAGTATATCCAGATTACCTACGCTTTGAAGGAGATTATTTTTTATTTATTATTTCTACCCTTTCACTTATTTTTGGATTAAGTACTGCTTCATGGGGGTGGCAGTCACTAACCGATCGTAATGTCGATCCTAATTTTAAACCGGTAGGAACTTTTGTAGTTAGAGGAGCATACAAATATAGTCGTAATCCAATCTATCTTGGATTTACGTTCTTATATATTGGTATATTGTTATTTTATAAAACTTTTTTACTTTTTATAACTCTTCCCATAATTTTAATTTATATTCGTACTATAGTTATTCGTAAAGAAGAGCGATATCTAGAGCGTGTGTTTGGGGATAGCTATATAAAATATAAAAAATCTGTAAATAGGTGGATGTAGATTTTAACTATTCGTTAGTGTTATAATGATACGTAATGAGGAAAATATAGCAAAATAGCCGAAAGGTGGTGATTTGATGCTAAAAAGTAATAGTAAAGTTCATATGGTGACATTCCTGCTTCTTGTATTAGGAGGTTTACAAGCAGGAGTTATAGGTCTATTTGAGATGGAAACAGGCTTTCTTGGTCTTTTAGGACCAACCCCAATGAAAATTGTACTTGTTCTTATAGGTTTATCTGCAATATATGAACTTATTACTCATAAAGGAAGTTGTAAGAACTGTTCTGCTAAGGGTTCAAGTAGTCCAAGTAGCCCTAGTCAAGACAGCAATTCTGGTCAGATGAATTTGGATGGAGGAGGCGGACAATAAACATTTTCACAAAAATTTAACAAAACCCCCTTTGATATAAGGGGTTTTGTTTTGCCAAGATTGATATATTCGTGTATTATAATTTTGGCTTTATTCATTAGTTATATATATGAAAGCAGTTTGGAATGGGGGAAGTAATAGCTGAAAGTGAGAAATGTGAATTGCTTGAAAGTAATTATTATTTTCCAGCGGATTCAGTAAAAAAAGATTTTTTGAAAAAAACTGATAATCAGTATACATGTCCATGGAAAGGTGTGTGTGATTATTATGATGTTACTGTTAATGGTAAAACCGAAGAAGGTGCAGCTTTTATGTATCCTGAGCCAAAAGTTGCAGCAGAAAATATAAAAGGATATTACGCCTTTTGGAAAGGCGTGGTAGTAGAAAAATAATGGATACGGCACTTTCAATAGAGCATCTAGTAAAAGAATACCGTTCGGGGACACGTGCGGTAAATGATATTTCACTTTCTGTTTCAAGAGGTGAGCTTTTTGGTTTTTTAGGACCAAACGGTGCTGGAAAATCTACAACCATACATTGCATTACCGGTATTGCGAGCCCAACTACAGGAACTATAAAACTTTTTGGCGTTGATGTAGTAAAAGATTATAGAGAAGCAAGAAAACACGTAGGGTTGTCACCCCAAGAATTTAATATTGATATTTTTTCTCCAGCAGAAAAACTTTTAGATTATGTTGCAGGTTATTATGGTATGCCTAAAAAATTAAGAAAAGAACGCATAGAAACATTACTTACACAATTTGATTTACAAAATCATCGTAAAAAAATATTTAGAGAACTTTCAGGCGGTTTAAAACGAAGAGTTATGTTAGCTCGTGCGATGGTGCACGATCCTGACCTTCTTATTTTAGATGAGCCTACTGCAGGTGTTGATGTTGAGCTCCGCCGTGAACTTTGGAAGCATCTGCAAAATTTAAATAAAGCAGGAAAGACTATTATTTTAACTTCCCATTATCTTGAGGAGGTAGAGCTTCTTTGTAATCGAATTGCAATTATTAACAACGGAAAAATTGTTGCATGTGAAAATAAAGGTGAGTTTACTAAACATGGTAAAAGCTTGGAGGAGCGGTACTTGGAAATAACACAAGGGGAGAAATATTAGACATATGTATTTGGTACATTTCTTCGCTACATGCTCATTACTCGCTCGAAGTACCCGTAGGTACATCTCGCTTTGTTATTCGCATTTATCTCGAACTGCACTCAAATACAAATGTCTAGAAAATAATTACTCTTTATGAATAAGATTGGCTTATACATGCTCGTAAGGCGTGAGGTAGAAAGAACGTTTCGTGTTATTACACAAACGTTAGTTACTCCTTGGATTTCTGCTGTATTGTATATTTTTATTTTTGGTTCAGTGGTGGGAAAGAGAATAGATTTAATAGCAGGAGTTTCTTATATAGACTTTGTTCTTCCAGGTATTCTTATGATGAATGTTATTGCTTCTGCGTTTGGTGCAAGTTCGTCATCACTTTATTTTAAAAGGTTCATTCGCGATATAGAAGAAATGCTAGTAGCACCCTTGTCGCATCTTGAAATGATATTGGGATTTGTTATAAGTGCTGTTATTCGTTCAGTTATTATTGCTGTTGGTATATTTTTTATAGCGTTATTTTTTACAAATGAAACGTCAATTGCCCACTTTGGATTGTTTGTGTTTTACACAATGGCTGTTTCTGCAATATTTGCACTTCTAGGACTTTTAGTTGGCTTATGGTCTAATGGATTTGAGCAATTAAATATTTTAACTACTTTTGTTATTACACCATTTACATTTCTTGGGGGAGTTTTTTATTCAATCGAAATGCTTCCTGAAAAGCTTCAGCTTATTGCAGTATGGAATCCATTTTTTTATTTTGTTGACGGTATTAGATATTCCATGATTGGTATTAGTGAGGCTAATACTGCTATTGGACTTACGTTAATTATTGGTCTTGTTTTGGGGCTTACTGGATTGGTTACTTACCTTTTCAAGATTGGCTGGCGAATCAGGGAGTAGGGCTTACAGATTAGCAAACCTTACAACGGGCAAAGCCCGCTTGTCAGTTTGCTTTTTCGGCAATTTTGTATTTTTTCTCATCGAGACTGCAGTCATCGTACTTTTAGTACGACTTCTTTGTCTCTCGAGAAGAAAATACAAACTTGCTCGAAATCTGTAAGCCCTTATATAAATCGATTCGAAATCTAAAAGTCCATATTTTATTATTTTTTTAATAACAGGTACAATGTGTATATGACATTTGTGGCTATTATTTTAATTATTGGAGTTGTAGTGGCAGTAGGATATATTCTTTCTACAGCGAACGATTCAAAAGAACAAGAACAACACATGAGTACGTTATCTAAAGATATAGAAAAAGTTTCTTTTACAGTACCTTATGACTCTACTCATACTATTGATATAGTTTCTAGCTACTTTCGCGGAACCACTGCAAAGGGTGCTATTCTTTTACATATGATGCCATCAACAAAAGAGAGTTGGGATGAGTTTTCAAAAAAACTTTATTCAAAAGGTTATCACGTTATTGCTATTGATGAGCGTGGGCATGGAGAGTCTATTGTTATAAAAGATTCAAAAGGCGTAGGAACATCAATTTCTTATAAAGATTTTACTGAAAAAGAACAGATTGCAAAAGAACATGACGTTTCTGGAGCTTATTCTTATTTAATTGAACAAGGCGTTCGTAAAGAAGAAATTGTTATTGTTGGAGCATCTATTGGAGCAAATTTAACTGTAACTTTTATGGAGTCACACCCAGAGATATCTAAAGGAGTTTCACTATCTCCCGGAATAGATTATCATGGAGTACATACAGATACTGCGCTTCGTAATATGAGCTCTACCCAAAAGGTGTATTTAGCGGCTTCTGAAGGGGATAAATATTCATTTGAATCTGTTAATACACTAACGGCTGCTCATCCGTCAAAGGTAATAACTAAAATTTTTGAAGGAAATGAACATGGCACAAATATTTTTGATAAACATCCAGAATTTATGGATGAGTTAATATATTTTCTTGAAGGAAAGTAGAATATATGAATAAAATTTCTTTTAAAGTAGGTTCTGGGAAATTGCCAGTTGTGGAATCTAAAAAATTAGAAAAAAAATTGCAACCTTACGTTAAAACGTTACTAGATGTAACTTTAGATAAAAAATATACATATGATGAAAGTTCTATTAATTTACCAATAGACAGCTCTTTATTACGAATGGTTAAAAAAACTGTTTTACAGGTTAAAAAGCCTGGTCTTAAATTTGTAGTAGTTATTGGTATCGGTGGCTCAAACTTAGGCGCTAAAGCAGTATATACGAGCGTGAAAGGATCGTATGATTCCTATTCAGCAAAAAAAGGTGCAAAGATGTTATTTTTAGATACTACTGATCAAAAAGTAGCAGAGGATTTATCTTCTGTGCTTACTACTTCTGTGAAAAGAGCACAAGAAGTTTTAATAGTTGTTGTTAGTAAATCTGGAATGACCACAGAAACTCTCGCAAACACCGAAGCACTTTTAAAGAGACTAAGGCATATAAAAAATATTGAAAAACGAATTGTCGTTATTAGTGACAAGAATTCACCTTTAATAAGGAAAGCAAAAAAAGAAAAGTTATCATACCTTACAATTCCTGAAAAAGTTGGCGGTCGTTTTTCAGTTTTTTCTGCAGTAGGGCTTTTCCCACTAGCTATTACTGGCATTGATGTGGAAGCTCTTAGAAAAGGAGCAACGCACGCAAGAAAAGCTTCTATACAACCAAGTGTAAGAAAAAATCCTGCTATGGCTTCTGCAATTTTTCAGTATTATCATTTTAAAGAACGAAAAACTATTTCTGATACTTTTATTTTTCATCCTGAGCTTGAATCAGTTGGCAAATGGTATAGACAGTTGATGGGTGAGAGTTTGGGTAAGGAAAAAAATAAAAATGGTAAGAATGTTCACACCGGAATTACTCCTACGGTAACAATAGGGTCTACAGACTTACATTCCATGGGACAGCTTTATATGGGTGGGCCAAAAGATAAGATGACCACATTTATTACTACGAAGCATTATCCTAAATGTGTGCCAGTACCACGTGATATATTTTTTGATGTGCTTCCTGATATTTCTGGCAAATGCCTTTCAGATATTATGGAAGCAATACAAAGTGGTACACTAGGAGCATATAAGAGATTGTCGCTTCCTTTTTCTGTTTTAGAGCTTGATTCTATTTCAGAAGAGTCTTTGGGTGAATTTTTACAGATGAAGATGTTTGAAATGATGTATCTTGGGTATTTACTTAATGTAAATACATTTAATCAGCCAAATATAGAATTGTATAAAAGTATTACTAGAAAGATTTTAAAAAAAAGTTAAGTGTTTATGAATATTTTTAAAGAAAAAGGTTTAACAGTATTTGAATTATTAGTTTCTATTTCGATTTTAAGTTTAATATCAGCGTTTGCATTTGCTTCTGTGCAAAATTCTCGCGACAATGCTTACGAATCGCTAACAAGGGCACAGATGAAGCAAGTAGAAAACGCTTTAGAGTTTTATTTAGATGAAAATGATGGTGAGTATCCAGAAGATGTGGGTAGAGGGGAAACCCCTGATTTTGTTTCCAGTTTAGGAGCAGGTATATGGCCAGTGGGTGCATGGCCAGGAAGTTCGTATGATTGGGATAACTGGGATTACAATGCACTTGATCATCCACCCAATGATCCGGGGGGATCATGTATATCAAGTAAGTATACGTTTTTGTCCAAACGGTAGCTCACCTCCTGAAGATTGCACATTTCCTAATAGAGATTGGGTAGATGAAAATTGGGATGCAAAGAGTGCTGCTTTTTATTGTTTTTCTGGACCTTGTCGTTCACATGCAGACGAGGAAGTAACCCATGCGGGTTATTGTTTGAATTGTTAAAATATGTTATACTATTAAAATGGCGTTTATTTCCAAACATAAAAAACCTGGCGATTTAGATGTAATAAGTTTTGCATTTACATTGGGTGTTCTTACCTCGATATCATTAATAATACTTGGTATTATTTCTGCTATTACGGGGGACAAGGTAGTAACTACTGCGTTAATTTCTGAAAGTTATATCGGATATTCGGATACGCTTATTGGTGCTGTAATTGGAGCTGTGTGGGGATTTATTGATGGATTTATTGGAGGATTTTTATTTGCCTGGCTCTACAATTTTATAAAAAATAAACGAACTTAAAGTTATGGTTCGTACAATGCTCGCTCTGCTGATAATTACAGTGGTCATGGGTGCCATTGTCTTTGGTTTTACACCTGCGCTTATAAATAGTATACAAAATACGCAGAATAAAATCAGCACGTCACCACCTGTAGAAGAAAAAGAAGTTAATATAATAACTCCTGCTGTAGGGGATGCTGTTTTTCATAATTTTATACTTGGTGGAAGCGCTCGAGGGTTTTGGTTTTTTGAGGGAGATACTAGTGTTACTGTAGCAGATATAAAGGGTGCTAAAATTGGTGAAGGAATTGCCATTGCAAAAGGTGAGTGGATGACAGAATCCTTTGTACCATTTACTGCAAATATTTCTATTGTTGAAAATTATGTAGGCCCTGCTATAATAGTTTTTCATAAAAGTAACCCTTCAGGGCTACTTGAACACGAGGAAAGTTTTATTCACAAGATTAATGTAGGTGGTGAAATTAAACGAGCTCCTGGTGCGTATGACTCTTGTGTTATTACAGGATGCAGTGGTACTGTTTGTGCAGACGAGCATATAGATACCACTTGTGAGTGGCTTCCTAGCTATGCGTGCTATAAAGATGCAGTATGTGAAAGACAATCGAGTGGAAATTGCGCATGGACAGAATCTGAAGATTTTATACAATGTTTAACTAATTTAACTGAACCACCTATAGCGCTTTTTAATGTTATCAGATAAAAATATAAAACAAAAAGCAATCTCCGTAACTAGCTCTATTCTTATTGGCATTGGGGTTATTGTTTTAACTAATATTGATGTACATGCTCAGACTATAAATAAAGAAGCACTAGAAACAGAACTTAATCAGATACTTGCAGAAATTGAGATTGTTGAAGCAGAGATTAATTCAAATTTGAAATCGCAAAAAACACTTCAAAGTACCATTTCAAGATTAAGAAGCCAGGAATCAAAAGTACGCTTAGAGATGCGAGCAACTAGTGTACGTTTAAACGTAGTTTCAGAATCTCTTACTGAAACAGAACAAGATTTAAATGGTGTGGTAAATACCGTAGAAAGAAAACAGGACCAACTAGCTGAAACGCTAAGAATATTAGATAGGCAGGATGATGATTTCATAGTCGCCTTATTTGATACGGATCAGGGATTTTCCACATTTTTTGACGAAGTAAAAGATGTTTCACGTCTCACAACAAGTATTAGTAAGAATGTAGCAGAGCTTCAAACAGCAAAAGTTTATTTAGAAGGATTATCTACGGACTTAGAAGTCCAGCAAGGTATTTCACAAAATCTTTTAGAAATTCAAGTTTTACAACAAAGCGCACTTTCAGAAAAACAAACAGAGCAACAAGAAATTTTAATTGAAACACAAGGAGAAGAGGAACTTTTTCAAAAAAGACTAGGTGTAAAACGTGCTCGTGCAGGAGAAATAAGAAACGCAGTTTATGAACTTCTTGGTGTCGATAGTCAGATTACTTTTGGACAAGCGGTTGAAGTTGCAAACTGGGCTAGTAGTCATACTGGAGTGAGACCTGCTTTTCTTTTAGCAATCATTAAACAGGAAAGTAATTTGGGAAAAAATGTTGGAACATGTAATAGAGTAGGGGACGCTTCATATAAAGGGTATAAAGAAGTAATGAAGCCTAGTCGTGATATTGAACCGTTTGAAAGAATTACAGCTGAATTAGGAGTAGATCCAGGAATAACACCTATTAGTTGTCCAATGTATAGAAATGGCTCACAAGTGGGTTATGGAGGTGCTATGGGGCCTGCACAGTTTATTCCATCTACCTGGGTGGGTTATCAGGATCATTTAAGAAGTCTATTGGGGCACGCCCCAAATCCTTGGGATATTAGAGATGCGTTTTTAGCCTCAGCATTATTACTGCGAGATAATGGTGCTGCTAAGGGTGGCGGTGGAAACGAAGAAGAGGAATGGAAGGCGGCTTTACGATATTTTTCAGGTTCTGTTAATACTAGATTTCGCTGGTATGCGGATCAGGTATTGGAAAGGGCTACCGGTTTCGAAGAGGACATCATCGCTATTCAGTAGGGCTTCTAGAACGGCAAACCTTACAACGAGCAAAGCCCGCTTGTCGGTTTGCCTATTTGGACA